>JARRLM010000549.1:0-4764 GCA_037386985.1 Acidobacteriota bacterium
CGGCGTCACCCAGATAAAATGGTATTCGGCGGGAAGTATCAGGTAGAGCGTGATCATTCCGCCGGCCGCCAGAGAGCTGAAAACCACTCCCATAATCGACAGTACGTCCTGGTCCGGTCCCTTCGGAACCGGTGGTGGATCCAGCGGGAGCTCCGGCAGCGGAATCTCCTTTTCCAATGCGGCAAGCCTCTCCTGGTGCAGGATATCCAGGCGGTGTTGCATTGTACGGCTTTTCAGGTATTGATAGCCCAGATAGGCAGCCACCAGTGACGCTATTATCAAAGCGAAGCTAATATGTTCCATGTTTTGGATACCTCCTCACCCCATAGGACAGGGTGAGACGTTTACAGGTTGCAAACCCGCGATCAATAAATCGAGTCATATTCCGAGTCACCCAATATACACGGTCGTTGCTGGCAGCTGTCTACGTAGGCGACGTGTGAATTTCTTCAGAGTGTTCGTTTAAAATACAATACGGTATATTTTGAATATTATATAATATGGTCACAAGCGGAAGGGATTTAGAAATTAGCTGGTGACTCGTATGTATGCATATGGCAATTAGGCGAGGGAAGTGCCTTTAAACGGGCATTTATTTCTTTATATTCTTATTTAGTTATGTACTGGAAATCTTCTTTTCGGGTAAAGTATTCCAATGATAAAATCCACATTAGTTTCATTAAGAATATGATTTTTTGTATGATAGGCAAATACTCCAGAAACGACCCTGTAAAATACATATACGCGCCAAAATAGAAAGTCAGCAGAAAGATAATTGACAAGACCTTCATCAAACTTAATTTTGATTTGATTACTATTACTGTAATATAAAGAATATTAGAAGTGTCAGTATGCTTCCTGCCGTAACCATTACATCATGCAAAGAAGGAACCACAGTTATAAATGCTAATATCGTAGCTAAAATCCCCAGGTATTTAATAATGAATGAAGCACTTTTAATTTTTATTCTGTCTGAAAATTTTACGAAAAATACTCCACAACTGACGGTTAAGAAAAATACTCCCCCAACGGCATAAGGTCTTGCAGCATTCTCTGTTCCGTTAACGGCCAAAGGCCTTAGCAAATTACTTATATAGTTGCTTGACCAATCAAATCCTTCTGTATTTACATTTTCATAGGTGCCTCCAGGATAATGAAATGTCGCTAATATCAGCAAAAATACACCGACTAATAGCCCTATCAGAATTGAGTATCTTTTGAACATTGATTTTATTATTTGAGCCATTTATTTGATTTGAATGTTTTCTCTTTTTTTAATAACCTCTCACTAATCACTAAAAAACACAGCCACCAGTGCTGCTGCTATTAAGGTGTCGCCAATGCTGTGTCCCATGTTGTGAATGCCTCCTCACTCTATAGGACAGGGTGAGGTGTTCCCAGGTTGCAGACTCGAAATAAATTAATCGAATTATTTTGAGAGTCACCGAAAACATGCGATCGTCGCAGGGGGGCTGTCTCCGTTTGCGACGCGTGAATTTCTACACTTTTTACTTTGGCCAACCGGAACTGATACCGTAGAAGGCCGGCCGTTCAATCTGTTCTATTCCGGCAATACGGCCTTGACGAATTTTGTACAGTATGGTTGTTAAATAGGTATTTGGAATACGAAATGCGGGAGGTGCAGCGATCGCACCGACATTCGGCAGTTCAAATTGGAGCTTATCTGCCGGATGGTCTATTTCTGCCACCATCAACACTAATCCCTTTTCCGAATCAATCAACAGGATGCGCTGTCTGCGAAGTTGTGAAACAGCTGCGAACAACCCGCTGTCGATCTGAGCCGCGCAGCCAAGTGTATGAGGTCGAAAGTCCGGCTGCTTCGGATCGATGGCCTGGGCCGCGGGATTGTCGGATGCCTGCGTTCCGTTGACACGGATGCTGCAGTCGCCTGTGAAGGGAACAGAGGAGGAGTTACCGGTTTGCAAACCATATAAATAGCTATTCGCGACGCCGGCCATTTTATCGGCAGTTGTGCTTTCTCCAGGAGCAAGCGGTTTAACAAGGACCGGTTCTGGTTGTGCGAAACCATTGAAGTCAAAGTCTGTCATCCATGGCGGCGCCATCATTGTCTGGGTTCCAATCAGATTGCCATTCAGCGGCTTCTCCTGACGGACCGAGATTGCTTCGATTTCGCTCACCAGGCCATCATCAACTTTCAACCGCAGGGTCAGCATTCCGGGGACATCGGTCTCGATTGTAGCGCCGCGGAAACCAGCCTGGCCACTCACCTCGTTGGCGAGATACAACGAATAATCACCGCGTGCCGTCAGGGTGCCCCAGAGTCCATCGTCAAAGGCGCAAGTGAAGGGTCGTGAGCGATCATCGCCGTCAGCACCTGATCAACCATACCATTCAGGCATTTGCGATCGCATAACCCGGCGACTGGATCAACTCTCGAAGGCGGATCAAACGCCGAACGCATTCCATAGGTAGATTCCGTGAGCAATGCTTCGATCAACCGGATCTTGCCGTCCTTGATCTTGAATCCTTCGGCGATGATGAGTGTCCTTGGTGTGGAGAAATAGGGAGGGACATGAAAGTTCTGACCCGTGGATAGCGGAATGTCACGAATCGTTCCGTTGTGATCGAAAAAGCCGAATGCCAAAACTGCCTGCCGCTCTTCATCCACTACAGCGAACCGGCGACCGCGGATTCTGGTCACAAATCCCAGAAATCCGGTCTTGAATTGATCCTCGCAACCCAGGGTAACGAAGTTGGTATTATCGGAATGGCCGTATTTAGAAGGCGGCATATTGGTCGTCTGGCGAGCGTGCTCAAATCGGTCACAGTCCTTATGGAAGAATGAATAGTCGCCGTTGGGATCATTCCCCTGCATCCCCGTGTAGTACTTGTTCGCCGTCGCAATCAAGACATCGCGGGACACCCTCTCGGCTGGTGGTGTTTCCCGGAGCCATAAAGGATCAAGCTTGAACCTGTCATAGTAACTTGCGGTGAAAGGATCATTGATGACAAGGTGTTCGACTTCCGTAATCTTTCCGGCTGCCAATTTCAGCCGCAGGGTAAAAATCTGGCCCCGTCCGTTCTGCTGCACGGTGGTGATCAGGCCGACCTGGCCTGCCGGGATATCCGCAAAGTAATGATGGTATACACCCAGGCCTTCTGTTGCGGTTTTCCACAATCCCTGTCCAAGCTTTAAGGCTATGCCGTTCTCTACAAACTTCACATTATCCGCCAGAGGGATGCGCGACGGATCATGCGCGATCAAGGCCTGGATGTATCGATCCGCCATCTCTTCAAGACACGACCGACCGCAAGGAGCGATCTGCGAGGTAGCAGGAGCAACTCCAACGCTAAGCATCATTCCGATGACAGAAATAACGGTCCAAAGCTTTCCAATCATTTTGTCTCCCTATTTTTCAATTCAAATTGAAATCAAATCACATAAAGTGAATGCGTGTCGGTTGATACTTTTGTCAGCTGCAGAATGCTTACCATTCCAAACAAATCAAATCCGCGATTCGCCGCACGCATCGCAAATAGTGCTCTTTTTCTTGTCAAAATTAAACGAATCATATACGCGCAGCACTGTAAGTATCCTTATCTCTCCAGGCTTGAGGATCGTCTTGAGGGACCTAATGCGCCCCCCACAGTCGATAAGAGGAATAATCCGCATTTTCTTGAAATCAGCGCGTGTAATTTCTGATACTGGCATCTTATGTAGCCTTCCGATTTCCCATCTGTCCCCTGATTCCGGTGCTGCGTGCGATTGTACGACAGAACAGGCTAAAATAGTTCGAGGTTTTTGCATCCTTACGCCATATCGCTCAACTTATGCTTGATGCAGTGCGCAGCTTTATGTCTTGGTCGCCGAGGAGCGCAGGCCGGAATATCATGATGGGAACGAACCGGATCCGGAACCACTGATCTGAAGCGACAACTGTTCTTCATCCCGAACCCTATTCCATGCCCGACTGCCATCTGTGCCGATTGCCTGTTTCAATCATTCTGTTGTAAAATCATTCTTCCATTAATTTAGCCTGATTTCCTGGAGACAACCCCATGACCAATTACCGTTTGTTCCGTTCCGTTCCGCCCCTGGCAGTCCTGGCCTGTATTTTTGTTTGCAGCTGCGGATCCAAATTCGAGGGACCGCCCTATATGAATCCCGATCTTGCAGTCGATGTGCGCGTGGATGATCTTGTGGGGCGCATGACGCTGGAAGAGAAGATCTCCCAGACGCTCAATAGTGCTCCGGAGATAGAAAGGCTCGGAATTCCCGCGTACGACTGGTGGAATGAGGCATTGCACGGAGTCGCCAGGGCAGGAGTTGCAACGGTTTTTCCGCAGGCGATCGGGCTGGCTGCCGTGTGGGACGAGGACCATCTGTACAAGGTTGCGGCCGCCATATCGGACGAGGCGCGGGCAAAACATCATCAGTTCGTGCGCGACGGACAGCACGGCAGGTACCAGGGACTGACCTTCTGGTCGCCCAATATCAATATTTTCAGAGACCCCCGCTGGGGTCGCGGGATGGAAACTTACGGCGAGGATCCGTTTCTCACCGGAAGGCTCGGGATTGCCTTTATCAAGGGCCTTCAGGGAGACGATCCAAAGTATTACAAGGTGATTGCCACATCAAAGCATTATGCCGTACACAGCGGCCCCGAACCCGAACGCCATGTTTTCGATGCCCATGCAAGCGATCGCGACCTCTACGAGACCTATCTGCCCCATAAGCGAATAGACTCCGCCCTCCACAACGGTGGCTCTGAAATGGGGCAG
>JARRLM010000550.1:0-6144 GCA_037386985.1 Acidobacteriota bacterium
GAATGGAAGGATCCCTGAAAAGTCCGCATTCGATGTTCCATGAACATGACAAAAAGCTTCTGCTCAATGGGGGTCGGAGCATCGTGAAATGCAAGAAGATCGGGAAAAGTAAATTCGTAGGATTCCGGTTTGGAAAGCACTCCGTCCTCATAGAGCCCGGCGACCACCCTAATGGCTTCCGCCATCAGATGATCGGCTTCCTTTATCATCCGGTCCCCTTTCTCGAGTTCTGCCTCGACAAAATTCGGGCTGTGGCACCGGCTGCAGGTGGCAATCATTTTATCTCTTTCCTTATCCCAGTCTTCCTGGTTCAGTCTGGCAACCTGGGCGCCCTGCACAACCAGCAGCCTGCTTGTTGTACTCCCATCATCTCCCAGAACATTGAGCGCCCGGAGAATGGTCGCCCGATCTGCCGCCCACTGCTCATCTTCAGGCATGGGAAGGCGTACGGCCAGAAAGCCCCATGCGGTGCGGACCTCGTGGTTGCCGTCCTGCATATGGCATGTCTGGCAGGTGGGTGCGGCAGCCGAATCGGGCAAAATCCCACTCTGCTTCAGCAGATATCTCACTCCGTGTTTGGAAGCGGAATACATTTCCCACTGGGCATGATCGAATCCCATGTGACATGTCTGGCATGCCTGCGGCTGCTGGGCTTCTTTTTTGGAAAAGATATGCCGGGTATGGCAGGAATCGCAGGATGCAGTTCCGAATCCGGGGGAGTCCTTTTTGATCGATTGGATATCATCCTCGGTTTTTACGCCGATTTTGTGGCATCCTCCGCAGCCCTTCATTCCTTCGGTCAGTGTCGAAGGTTGCCAATGCATCGTAGGCATCGCCTTCATTGCGGCCCATGCCATGCCATGCTTTCCTTGCTTGTACTGCATTACCTGCGCATCGTGGCAGGCCGCGCAGGTTTCCGGAGTAGGTATCTGCGCCCGTTGAACATTTTCGGCGGAGTTGTGCTCTCCCCCGTGGCAGGTCGCACATCCCAAACCGATTTCACTGTGTTTGCTTAACTGCCAATCGGATACAATTCCCGGCGTTGCATACCCGTGACAATCCACACAGTTCTCCTGAGCGAATCCATAAACCGGAATCAGTATGATACACAGGGCCGGCACCAAAAATCCCGTAATCATGTTCTTCATTTGCATGGCAATGCTCCTTATCGATTGTACCTTCAGCGGTCCGGGTGACGACCATTGAAGCTTCTTCGCAGATTTTCTTGTATTGTTATAGGCACCTTAAAAATTTCCGCACCCTCCAACTGGCGGGCACAAAAACAGTTAAAGTTTGAGGCGATGATCTCTTGTGCTTATCGCGATCACAAAAAGAGCGAAATTAAAAACAAGTCCGCCGGTAATTACAAGCCAGCCTGGGACAAGGTGATATATGGATGCTCTGTCTACGAGTTCTGTGAAGTTTTCCGCCGGTATGGGATGGATAAGAACTTTGGTTACCCAGCATAGTGCAAGGACAATAAACAGCCAGCCGTAATTTCTTCTAATTCTTTTCCCGATTGCGCCCCAGGAAGATATTTTGAATTGTGGCTGCTGCAGATCTTCAGCGAGTTTTTCAAACCAGTTGGGGATTAAGGGATATTTATCCTTGGAAATTATCACTGCGAAAAAGTTTTCGTTCAATAGATCAACACGCCATCTCCATAAATCATAGTACTTATATCGTCTTGCTTCGATAAAAAGAAAACAGGTCACAATGATCGTTGCGATCACAATCACGAAATGTGTTATATCCTTATTGCCAAAGCCAAAAGAAAGGAAGCCGGCTGAGGTTACGATTGCCCAGTTGGTGGTGACATCCAGTCGTCGTCTCCAGGTATTCATCTTTTGAACTTCTCCGCGGTAGTAATGGACTAAAACCGCATAATCTGATTTGTCAAAGGTGTTTTTATTTAGTTCCGGGTTCATTATCATCATTCATACGCCGATCGGCACATCTGATTTAACATAACGCCGTGAAGGGGCAAATTCAAATGCGAATATGGAAGCCAATGCGACCTTAGGGTGATAAATGATTTGCCCGTCAGTTCATTTGAACCGAGCCTGCTCCGGAATTGATTTTATCCATTAATTTGCTGCCGTACTCATAAGAGACTTTCTCGAGAAGTTCGGGCCGTACGGGTACCTGCACCCTTAAGACACCGTTTATCATATTCATCCTGTAGAGGTTCTTCATGGTGTCATAGATTTTCTGCGGGGCTTCTCCACTCCATCCATAAGATCCGAAGGCTCCTCCAGCTTTTCCTGACAGTCTGGCCCTTTCGGCAATAAAAAGCATCTGTTTCATGGACGGCATCATTTCCCCATGGTAGGTTGCGGAGCCGAACAGGTATGCGTCATAGCCTTTGAAGTCGACCTCACTTTTTACATCATTGACATCCGTCAGTTTCACTTCGCCTGGTGTTCCCAATTCTGGTTGCATAGACAATAAGTACCTTTGCCATGCCGTATCTCCTTATATGGACGGGGGACAAACTATGGTAAGTTCTTGATATTAAAATGGAAAAGCATGCTTTTGTATATATAAATCCGCTTAGGCCTTTTTAAAAGGGGTCTTTTGCAGGCTCTAAAGATTCAGCCGGCTCCCGATCCCTGATGGGACGCGGGTTAAATTAAAAAGAAGCCCTGAAAACGGCGTAAGGCCTATTTTCAGGGCTTCAATCGGGCATAGTGCCTTTTATTTCCAGAACATCCCTGTTTTACAGGAGCTGGTCCGGACCGTTCGGATCGGCAGGGTAGGTTGCCGAAAAAACCGGGACATCCATCGGCCTGGCATGAGCCCGTCCAGGTTTATAGTTTGCTTTCGATAGAACCCTGTATTCGAGGCTCCTGATTTTCCAGCTGTCGCCGACCTTGACGTAGGACGCCTCATGCACTCCGCCTTCCCACCATTTCAGGATTCCTTCGCCCTGAAGCCTGGCCATGTGCACTAATGAGGAATCTTCGGACATGGGCGTTCCTACCTGCATGGAATAGGAGAATTTGCCGCAGGCGGACTTGCGGTCTGCGGCTACTTCCACGATATCCTGCTGTTGTTCCGGATCAGGTTCGAAGCCCGGTGCCGGCTCAATCTTCTTCCCTGTGAGACCCGATTTGAAGAGAACGCAAAACAGGCGACGGACACCTCTGTCTTTGCCTTTGAAAAGACCGCCGTTAAAGGCCACTTCTCCATCTTCGGTGAACATGTCTACGGCCTCTTCGTACAGGCCCCGATCGAGGCGGGATGCATAGATCTGGTGCAGTCTGCGGATCGAATTTGCATCTTCGAGCATTCCGACCTGGTTCTTTAGTCCTGTATCGGGAGTACTATCAGGTTTTGAGAAACCGGCTGCCGCGGAGGCAACTACAGCAGACATGGCCGCGCCCGTCTTCCAGATGAAAGACCGGCGTCCTGTATTCGGTCGTTTCCGACTGTCACAGGGGTTGGAAAGAGATTTTGCGATGTTCATCTTATGCTCCTTTCCCGTGAACTTGAGGGCCAAAGAATTTCTTGACATCCATAGACCCGATATGGCGGCCGATGGCGCCTGTAATGCCCAGATTTACGCCCCTGGCTCCACCGGAATAGTTGAAGCCGCAGTCATGCGATATCTTCGTGTTGATCAATTCGATCATTTCGGCGCCGTTGCAGGCTTCCTCATTCTGACAGAATATATAAACGCCGTCCCTGAGTTTGACAAAGAGACATGGAGAGCCCCAATGGGCGCCCATAGTCTGATTGTCCGTAAATATTGTCCAGGACATGGAATGAGGAGAACTTCGTCCAGGACATGGAATGGGGAGAGCTGTAAAAATGCATGGAAGTCATACTGTCGCTGTAGGACCATGAGACGGCTTGTCCTACCAGCTCATCGGTGAATTCGTGGCGCATATATCGCGGGGCCGCAAATCCTTCTCCCTCCGCCACACCGAACAGCGCGCGATAAGTTGTTTCATTTCCATAATACGCGGTCCCCATATGGGAGTAGATGCAGGTGGTCAATCCATTCAACAGATCCACAGCTGTTGCCACACACGCGCGAGGCTTGCTGTCAACCAGAATATGAGCAAACCACACCAGCTTTTCATCCGCTTCATAGGCGCGATAGTCCGCTTCGCGCCAATCGGTTTCTTTCTCTTCCTTATATTGGAGATTGAATTTTCCCGTAAACTTGTATTGCCACACGGGGCCGCCATTGTCATACCGGAGAGTGAATTCCCTGCCGACCAGCATGTCGGTGAAAGGCATGTTGTTGCCCGCGCTCTGTGCCTGAGCCTGGGGCGCTATATCGCCGCCGCCGAAAGCCCTGGTGCTTTTTTCGGCTGCCTGATGCACCTCTTCGTCGGACATGTACCGGAAAGATCTCACCGGCCGATAAGACATCCTCTGGCCCTTTTCCGGACTGGCGTCCGGAGGTCCCGACTGGGCAAGCATCGGCGTGTATCCGTGATCGTCGAACGGCTCCAGGTACGCCAGCTGGCCGACGACCTTCCCCGTCCCCCGGAACATGTAGTATTCCAGCTCGTCCATATAGTTGAAGCCGAGACGTACGCCGACCTGGGTCCCGGTGAACAGATCCGCAACGAACAGAGTAAAGATGCCGGCGAACTCGCATTCCGTTCTGTCGTAAATGAACATATTGTCGTTTACGAGGATATAATCGGAAGGGCTGCAGAAGGCGAGATCGTCATTTTGACGCGTCAGCTCGACAAAGTTCGAGGAGGAAACGGATGTATAGTATTCCAGGGTCTCGATACCGGTGTCCTGCTTCCAGTACATGCCTTTGCCTTCGATCCTGTTGGTGGTGTGATGACGCCTTTCCGGGGCCTCCTCGCCGGGGACTTCCACATAACCGAAATATATCTGGCGCTGCACCTCCCTGTCATCGAGCGTGTACGGTTGCCCCCCCATCATTCCCCCGCCGCCTTCCTGCTTTCCGCTGGAGAGCCATACTTCGAAGACAGTGGCTAGATTTGTGTCGAGATCGACGGAGACGTTGTAGCCTTTCTGGGCTCCGGGAATCATGTGGGAGAAGAAAACCATCTGTTTCAGGGTCAGAGCGCCGTAGCCCGCTTCGATAGAAGATCCGCCGGCTTCTGAAAGGGTAAGCCTGTTTTTACTCCTGAACGTATATTCCAGCGTCGGTCCGTTATCGTTCACGATTTTGAGCGATTTGCCGACCAGTGCGTCCGAGAGTTCGGACGCGCAATCCGGGCCTACCGACTTCGCGGCAAGCTTTTCCCCGATCTGCTCTTTCGTGAGTTTGGTATATTTGAATCTGTGCATCGGTATATTCATTGGCTGAGTCATTGATTCATCTCCTTAATAAATATCCATTTGTATGAATACTCGATGGGTCGGTGTGTTCATAAAAAGCTCTAAACTCATAGGGGGTGCTTCACTGAGTTTTTGCCGATACTGAAGTTGCCGTTATTCCAAACGAATAAAACTATCCGCTCGGGAAAAGAATTAAATAATCACGGTTGATCCGTAGAAGATACATGAATTCGAGCCAAATTAAACCATATTTTTGCCCTCTCGGCTCACATTGCTCCCGGCTAGGGTTCGTGTGACGCGGGATATCCGGATCTTCCGTCGACATCCGCAGTATTGATCCGGCTCCAGTCAAAATCATCAATATCCCGGACCTTTTTGCCCAGGTATTCACTGTGGCAATACAAACCGTTTACAGGGCGGTTTTTCAGATAGGCGTCGGCCAGAGAGCTGAATCTTCCCACGATAGGATTGGACATACCAGCTTCAATGCATTCGAATCCGGCAGCTTCCGAGAAGAGGACCCGTAGCGCCAGGTCGCTGAACTGGAAGAAATGCCAGGGCCTTTCGTGGGATGAGAATGAAAAGTGAGTTTCTATGAATACGATACCGCCTGTTTTCAGTATCCTGGAGATTTCAACAGCCACAACCCATGGCATGGCGAAATGTTCGAAACAGGCGCTTGAAAAAACTATGTCGAATCTGGATTTTTCGTCAAAATAGGAGGTCAGTTTGTGTGCGTCGCCAACGACATCCACATTCCTTCCCGGATAGTAATCGAATCCGACATATTCCGCACGCGACAGATCCTCGCGGTAGTTGAATTTCCCCGTAACCTCCCGGCTTCCTATTTCCAGGATCTTCATGCCG
>JARRLM010000551.1:0-3541 GCA_037386985.1 Acidobacteriota bacterium
CCACACGGTCGGTTTTGATCCGGATGTCAGCAACTTCGGTCCAGCTAACGGTGATGTTGTCGAGGGGATCACCGGGAGTTTCGCCCAGCAGAACCGGCACCCAGGTCAGGAACCCGTTGCCCGTGTGGCAGCGTGAGCAGTTGCCGCTCTCACCTTCATCGATGGCCAGCTCGTAGTTGGCATGGCGGCTCAACTGCCACTGCTGGAAACGCGCGTGGCGCAGCGGCTCGCCGTGGCAAACACCGCAAACGCCCGCAGATATATTGGCCCTCGGATCGGTCCCCATCACCGCTTTTTTGGATCTGAATCTTCTCGAGTTGTGAGACAGCGTGCTTTGCGGGCCGTGACAGTTTTCGCACTGGATATTAGCCGACTTCGAGACCTTTGGAAAGTCAGCCAGCATCGTAGTCCAGTTGTCACCTGGGTTGTTGAGAAGGCCTGCGTCAAGAAAGCCCTGATAGTCCCCGAAATCGCCGAAACCGAAGTTGCTGACATCCGGATCGAAACCGACCGTGTGGCAGGGAAAACAGGACGCCGAGTAATGGGTGCTTGTATCCAGATTGCTGGTAAAGATCTCCGCGTGTCCGGTTTGAGCCCAATCTTCGAAAACAGCAGGGGCCCTGCCGGCTTCACGGTGACAGGGAGTACAATTGGCCGCCAGCGGGCGGCCGTCCGCGTCCTGGCCCGTAATAGCGCCCACCCAGGTACCGGCATAGATATCGATGTAGACCATCTTTTCTTCGGCCAGGTCCGTAACGGCCACGGTATACTTCCCTCTTACGTCGGGTGTGAACTCCGGGTTCTGTCCCGTGGCGTCCATCAGGATCGCCGAGGAATTCCAGGGACTTCTCCACAGGGTCCAATTATAGGAGGCTTGGTCCTTACCGTGCAGCAGTATCGGGACGTCGATGACATGATTGCCAATGTCGGCCTTGACCGTCCACGGCAGCATCGTGTGAATTTCGGCCTCACCTTCGTAAACGCCGGAAGTGGTCTCCACCACCGCCTTGATGGTGACCTTACCCGCCTCCTCGAGGGCGAAGGGGTTGACAGCCGCCACCTGGAACCGGTTCTGAAGCCCGCCGACAAACTCACCCTCTGGTACGGGGACGTTGGGAGGAAGCTGATCCGGGCCAATCGGAGGCTCGGAGAGCACAGCGATGAGCTCATCCTTAAAGTCGCTCTCGGCTCCCAGCGTTACCGTTGTGGGGTTCGCGTCGGCCGGGCTGATCGATGCTGCCGCACCGCCCGTCTGCGTCCAGCTAATCGACTGGAGCGTCGAGCCGTCCTGAATGTTGATGTCGGCTGTGGCTGTCAGGCTCGCGCCCGGATCGGCCACCCCGTCGATCTCAATGGTTACGTCGACCTGCGCCTGGCTGGCAGGAACGAACACCGCCAGGGATACGGTCAGCAGAATCACAAGTCCCATTATTGACCGGCTGGCTGGCCACCATCCGTTTTCTAAATCTTTTCGGAACATATTTTACCTCCTTCTCTCTTGGAATTTCGACATCCTAATCTGACCCGAAACTTCCTTTTCGGGTTTTCACCAGCCGGATTGAGAAAAAGATCCGGAATTAATTATAAGGAAATTGGATTGCTATTGTCCTCAGGAGTAAATTGCAATGTGTGTGCCAGAGCAAGCGGGATGGCAGAAACCCTTTAAAAACGTGGTATTAGCAATGGTTAAGCAGTTTTAATCCATTCCGAAAACTGCAAATAATCGGTGATATCACCAAATCGGTCTGGTAATTTCACCAGCTTGCGGATACTGCCTCCATCATCGACTTTTGTCTGATAACAAGTTGTCCGGTAAAACTGGATGAAAGCTTGGTGCGGAAAAGTTAACTTACGTATCTTTTTGCAGGGTAATTTTGTAGCTTAATTTCAATTCGAATATTTCTCTATCCGGGCCTTTGCCCTGAGGCTTGCGGCCAGCTCCTCCCGGATGTGTTTTTCATTTCTTTCCGTCAGCTCATTTTTAATTTTGTCGTACACATCGCTCAGGTCCAGTTGTTCGGCCTCCTTCACTTCCTCCACCCGGACGACGTGATAGCCGTAAATCGTTTCGATGATACCGCTTAGCCTTCCGGGCTGGAGTTGAAATACCTCTTTTTCGAGATCGGGATGAAGCCGCCCTCTGTGGACAAGACCCATATCCCCACCCTTGACCCGATAGGGGCCCGTCGAATGGTTCCCGGCAACAACCGCCATGTCCTCACCGGCGTTTATCCTGTCAATGACCTCCTGCGCCTGGGCTTTTTTCAGCTTCCGTTCTTCTGCGGAAGCGTCCGGTTGAACGGAGATGAGAATGTGCGTCAACCTCCGGGCCTCCTCCAACTCTTCAGATTCGAGACTCTGAAAGTTCAATGAGAACAGCGAGTCTGCCTTCACGGGCAGACCGAACGTTGCCCCGGCGATTTCCCGCCCAGTCCGCTGCCGTTTAATGGTTTTTTCTCTTTCCGCTTTGATAATTTCTTCATCGATTTTCAGCCCCATTATGACGGCCGCCTGATAGAAGAGCTCTTTTTCGATCATTTTTTCGAAGGCCTGGGGTCTGTATTTCTCCCGCTTTTTAGAGGAAAACCCGCCGTGGAATACACCGGCGGGCATGATTTCATTTAGCGCTTGCTCGAGATCGGCCTCTATCAGAACCGTGTCATTGACCTTGGCAACCGGTTTTGAAAACGCGCCGGAAGGCATATCCCAAAGCAACGAAAGGGCCAAAGGCAAAAGCAGCATGGTCATACGTTGAATTTTCCCTGCCCTCCATGTCCTGTTGTTGAATCGCTTTGCCATTTCTATCTCCGATGATGTACCATTGGTTTCATCACTTCCAATTTTTGTGTTTAGGGCAGCTTCATGAAAATTTACTTGAATTTATGCCGCATGCTTGAGCCGAGATATTGCCGTCTTGTTTTATCGCTTCTGGTAAACAGACCGAAAAATAACTTAAATAATCGATTATTTCAAACAAATAGTGCCCTAAAGGAAGCCTCATGCGGCAAATCCACCGGCTGGCTCTGTAATGCGGCGGGCTGGAAACCGGATTAGGGGAACCGCGCCGGCCTCTGACCCTGCCTGACAAAAACTTGCTTGTGTGTCTTATTGGAAGGGAGTTCATAAGGAAGGTTTCTTGACTTACCCGTCTCAGTTGTGTATCAACCGCAGGGGAGAAATCTTTATTGCAGACACGAACAACAATCGACTTCAGGTATTTGCGCTAAAGGACAGCTCCGCAGACCTGTGAAACGCTTGCAGCCGGCAAAACAAAAACGACATGTTCAATGTTCAACGTCCCCATCGTCTAGTCTGGCCCAGGATATCCCGTTCTCCGCGGGAAGACAGAGGTTCAAATCCTCTTGGGGACTCCACGAACACCCCAGTTAAGGACAAATAAACGCCTTTAATTTCTAATCTTCTTTTCCAGGGACATCCTTCCTTGGGAAATATTTGAACTTCGCGAAAGAGGGTTTGAAAGACCCTCTTTTTTATTTTCGGGTCGGCGTGGTCAACCTCTTTTGACAAATTGCTGATGATT
>JARRLM010000552.1:0-4769 GCA_037386985.1 Acidobacteriota bacterium
CCCGTCGTCTCCGAGAATTTATCGAGGGAGTCCGGTGAGAATTCACAGATATAGATCTCATCATTACCGGTTTTGTCAGACACATAGGCTACATAGCGCCTATCAGGAGAAAAGCGGCCGTTATATTCATTGTCTTGAGTGGCTATAAATGGCGTTTCACTACCGCTCTTGTCTATTGTATATATCCAAAGATCTTCCCTGGTTTCCGGATCAGTTACAGTGTAGAGCAAATATTGTCCGTTGGCGGAGCAGCTGTTGGGTTGTTTCCTCAAATCTGATTCTAACAGCAATTCCGAGCTCCTGATTCCACCCACAGGAACCTGATAAATGTTCCCATCGATATCCGCACGAAAGATGATTCGACTTCCATCGGCAGACCAGACTGGATTGATTTCTCTTCCCATATCGGATGTGACGGGCATATCTCTACCTTGAGCGAAATCATGCAGCCAGATATTCGGAAAGGCAGTATCATTTGTGGATTTATCAGTGCTTATAGCCGCGCTTTTCCCATCAGGAGAAATTGCCAGTCCTCCAAAACGACCTGGTTCCCCCACCGTACCAAGTGGATTCCTCTGACGATCAAACCAGGTTAACTGAAATAATTGAATGTTGCGGCTTCTATAGGCGAGTTTTCCATTCGATGAAGCAGAGAAGAAACCCGTGTTCATATAAGAACCTACCTGATCGGTTATCGGGACAGGATCGCCAATTGGCTTCAGTTTTTTATCATCAAATTGCTGCGCCATAAGCGTCTTCTCGATAAGGAAAAGCAACAGCCCCGGTTTCGAATCCATGGGAGGGACATATGCTGCAGCACAAGATGACGCCATAAGCCGTATATCGTCCTGATCTTCCGGTTTGGAATCCAGAGATCCTATATAGATCCCCGCATATTCATGGATATCCGTCCTGCGGTAATATATAAAATGTCTTCCATCAGAAAGAAAGGTCGGGAGGACATGAAATTGTTCCCCGCGTTCCAGATTCGGTA
Source organism: Acidobacteriota bacterium (assembly GCA_037386985.1). Lineage (GTDB taxonomy): Bacteria > Acidobacteriota > UBA6911 > UBA6911 > UBA6911 > UBA6911. The sequence goes on from JARRLM010000552.1 coordinate 995, forward strand.
TCGTAACCGGTGAAGGAATACCGCCTGCGGCTGATACCTGCATTATTCCACCGCTTCTCCCCAATTCTCCAAAAATAATCACGTCCTCACGATTCCACGAGCCGCCAATAGCACCTTCAGACAATTTGCATATAGGCCGCGATGGGCCTTCGGCAACATCGATTTTTTTCAACTCCCCCCCGGCATCAAAGGCTATGAAACGGCTGTCGGGCGACCAAAAGAAAAATGGACTCGATCCCTTGGATTCACTTCCGGGAAGAGGACGCGCTTCTAGAGAACTGAGCTCGCGGATCCATATACGACTGAGATTGTCAGCTTCTCTTGCGGAGAAAGCCAGATAGCGGCCGTCGGGAGAAAGCGCAAATTTTCCGATTTCCCCCGGAATTGCTTTCTCCGGATATTGAATCTGGAATTTCATCAGCTCAGCATCCACTGTTTTCTCACGCCACAGCGCCCATAGAGCTATGGCTAGGGCTAATACCAAAGCAGCTGCCACACCCCAGGCAATCCACAGCTTCCGTGGTTTCACTGTGGTCGCAGCACTTTCACCTGAGTCTCGTGCTTCTTCAATCTCGATCTGTACATCCGCGGCATCTCTGAAACGCCTGTTCCTCTCCTTTTCCAGACACCTGCGCAGGACAAATCGAATATTCCGAGGAGTAGCCGAATGTAAAGTGTTCCAGTCCGGCTCCCCTCTCAAAATCGCCGCCAACATCTCCGTAACCGTCTCTCCCTCAAAAGCCTTCTTCCCCGTAAGACATTCATAAAGGACTGTAAGGGTAGGGGATTGCGATGAGTCAATGATCTCTGTGTCATCTGAGAACGCCTTCGCCAGTCCGAAATCCAGTATTTTGACCTTATCCTCGGCCGTAATCATCACGTTTGCTGGCTTGAGATCACGGTGAATGACTCCCTTTTCGTGCGCTGCTTCCAGTCCTTCCGCTATCTGGCGGCATAATTCAAGTGCTTCCTCAAGCGGCAACGCTCCTTTACTCACTCTCGCCTGAAGCGTTTCGCCCTCCACATACTCCAAAACAAGGAAGCGGTTTCCATCAGCCTGCTCCAGACCGTAGATTCCGGCGATATTGGGGTGATTCAGGGATGCAAGGAGCTTTGCCTCACGTTCAAACCTTGCCATCCTCTCCGGATCACTGGTGAAAGCGTCTGGAAGGAATTTCAGGGCAACTTTGCGGTCAAGGGTTGTGTCATCGGCAAGGAAGACCGTTCCCATGCCTCCCTCTCCGATTTTCTCCACGATTTTGAAGTGCGAAAGCGTCTGGCCGATCTCAGGCATGAATACCTCCGGCTAAAGGCGGATCGTGTGCTGCTTCTGTAAATCTTGGTGGATCTGCGGGTTATTATATGCGGATGCAAAGGATGGAGAAAGCGAAAACCTTTTGTTTTTGCTCTAAGAAAACGGAGTGAAGCGGCTTCACATCAACCTTCGAATAAGACCGATGAATTTATGGGTATGGTACGGCATCAGCGCCTTCTCCCTGAACTCAAATCCATATATAAGTCTCTCCATTGAAACATAACTACTCGGGAAGTTCATGTACCGTAATACGGCTCGGATAATTCACGTCATGATAGATCCTGTGAACTGCTTTGACAAAGTCTTCAGGTTCGGCTTTGAAGATATTCTCGACGTATTTTTGGGGATTACGGTCGAGAAACGGAAACATACTGCTTTGTATCAGTATCTGTAGCTTATGACCCCGTTTAAATGTGTGAAAAACATCGTAAAGCTCAAATGCGACCTGTGTAGCTTTCCCGGGTTCAAACGGCTCGGGTTTGCTCATGGAGTTGCGGAAGCGACCGCGAATAACACCCCAACGCACCAGTTCATGGCGATTGCCGGTTTCCAAATCCAACTTGTTTGTATTTTCATCCTTGGATGGAAAAACATCCACCAGCTTAACAACCAGGTCTGCGGCAGTTTGAGAGGTACTGAAATAAAAGTTTATCGCAATGTCACCCGCTAATGTCTGATCTTTTCCCAATGGCTCTGTTTCGAACAGAAGCACGTCAGGACGACGGGCAGCAAAGCGCTGGTCTTCCGTCATATATTCCGGATCCCAGCTGTTCGTAACAATATCCTCGATAAATTTCGATTGTGGAACAGGTTTATTGGGATCGCTTATATATTCTGAATAGCCGCCATCCTTGGCAGGTTTTTGGGACGACAAGGTTTGGCCGGAGTTCAGGTACAAAACTTTATCCTCGATGGTTTTGGGCGGCCACTGTTCGAATCGCTGCCACCGGTCTGCACCTGTATCGAACATTGTTGCCCTCGCCAAGCCGCTTTCTTCTCCCCCTTTCAGATGCTCTTTGAAAAATGGCAGATATACGCGCTCCTGAAACCATTTGCTGGTATCAAATCCGTTGTCGGCCTCGCCCATCTGAGATCCTTCTTTGTCTTTGCTCCACTGGCCGTGCCTCCACGGGCCCATCACTATCCGGACATTTTCTTTGGTATTGTTGCGGGACATGGTCTTGTATGTCATTAGTGGGCCATACAAATCTTCGGTGTCGTACCAGCCGCCCACTATCAGTGTTTCAGGTAGAGTATCGCCGATGTATTGGAGAATATTTCTCGACTGCCAGAATTCGTCGTAATTTGGGTGGGCGATCATTTCATTCCAGAACGGTCGCTCCCCATGGAAATATTTTCTGTTAACATTCGACAGTGGGCCAAGGTCAAGGAAGAACTGGTAGCCATCGTGTGTAGGCAAATCAAGTGCATCAGGCGAGTAACTGTGTTTCCCCTCCGGGAAGTGATCGAAAGTGTCCAGAAATAGGAAACCCATAGACAATGCAAAGGCACCGTTTCGGTGAAAATCATCGAAAAACAAGTCCGCGATAGGTGCTTCGGGCGCTATAGCCTTGAGGGCTTCATGAGAATTTATGGATCCGACCGTTGCATAATACCCGTCGGAAGACTGACCCCATATGCCTACACGACCATTGTTGCCGGGGATGTTGTTCACAAGCCAGTCAATCGTGTCCCAGGTGTCGGTAGCATCATCTACTGCTTCCGGGCCTTTCCTGTGGGCATCCTGAGGGCGCATGTCAACAAACGTTCCTTCGGAGCGTCTGTAAAACGAATATGAAGCCTTCTCGTTCAAAATATGATGAGGGGCCAATCCACGGCATATATATGTCTGCCCCATGCCATCCTCCATAAGGTGATCGAAGTAACAAAATCGGATACGTCTGCGACTTATCATAGGGGATAAAAACCTTTGTGAACAGCGTTATGCCGTCACGCATCGGTATCTCGAATTCATACTTGGCATAGTTCTCCCGGATGTATTCTGCTTTTAGATCTTTAGCATCCTCTGTCACTGCAAGTACAACCGGCCCCAGCGCCATGAGCAGAACAATTACAATCTTCCAGATTCTCATATTCTTACCCTCAATTAGTGGCTGACTGTATGGTGCTTTCTGGTTGTAAATCTTGGTGGAACTAAGGATTATTATATGCGGATGCAATGGAGCTAGGAAGCGAAAACCTTTGGATTTTGCTTCGGGGGAAACAGAGTGAAGCGGCTTCACAAAAAAGCTTGGAAAATCTCAGATGATGATCGTGCCGCCTGAGAGTAGGTACCATATATAAGACCCACCCCTACCGAGTCCCGCGAAGAGCATCCCAAGCATGGCCTGAGATCGTTTTAAGGTCATCACTGCTTACATTAATGGAAGGAAGCAACCGTGGACTATCGGGATGATTTGAGACAGTCCCGTTAGAATTCCTTTCAAGAACCCTACTGAT
>JARRLM010000553.1:0-3536 GCA_037386985.1 Acidobacteriota bacterium
GCGGACAGGAAGAAGCCGGAAAATGACAAACAGCGCCAATTTATCGCGGAAGCCCGACGCCAGCAGGAGATCCGGATGCAGGGCTACCGGGAGCAGGCGTTGAAAATGTTCCCGCATGTTTGCGGCCGTTGCGGCCGCGAATTTGAAGGAAAGCGGCTGCGGGAACTGACCGTTCATCACAAGGATCACGACCACGAAAATAATCCGCGTGACGGCAGCAATTGGGAGCTTCTGTGCCACTACTGCCACGATAACGAACATTCTCGGTATTCCGTCGCAGAGTGGTCCGATGCCCCCGAACCGGGCCGAGGCCAGGATACGGTCTCTACCTACAATCCTTTTGCAGGATTAGGCGATCTTCTAAAGAAAAAATAACTCCCCAACTCAGAACTTAGAACTCAGAACTTAGAACTTAGAACTGAATACGTACTTTGCGTGCAGAATAGTCTATAATTGTACTTTTTACCGCTTCCCAAATTACATACGGACGGAGTTTCACAACGAGGTGCATATGAAAGAAATCAGAATCGGGCTTCTGGGAATGGGGACAATCGGCGCAGGCGTCGCCAAGGTCCTCCTGACTCACAGTGAAACACTGGAAGAAAAAATCGGCGTACCGGTTGTTTTGACTGCAATCGCCGACCTCGACACAAAGAGCCCTCGAAGCGGCCTCAATCTTTCCGACCTTCCTCTATCGGAGGATGCGGCTACAGTGTTGGACGATCCATCCGTTAATATCGTAGTAGAGCTGATTGGAGGACTGGAGCCGGCCCGTGCATTCATTCTCCGGGCACTGGCTAACGGCAAACATGTCGTCACTGCAAATAAAGCCCTCCTGGCAACCCACGGCGAAGAACTCTACGCGGCGGCATTGAAGTACGGCAGGATGTTGTCTTTCGAAGCGGCTGTCGCCGGCGGCATCCCGATTATCCGTTCCGTCAAGGAAGGATTGGCCGCCAACCGCATACTTTCGCTCTACGGCATCGTAAACGGAACGTGCAACTATATTCTTACAAAAATGACTGACGAGGGAGGGGAATTCAACCAGGTCCTGGAGGAAGCACAGGCCCGCGGCTACGCGGAATCCGACCCCACCTATGATGTTGAAGGCATCGACTCCGCCCACAAGCTTCAAATTCTGTCAATTGCGCGTTCATCCTACAATGATTCCCGAAACCATGCCCATGTCCGCTGTCTCGGGCGTTTTCAATGCCGTCTTCCTGAACGGGGATGTGGTCGATGATCTGATGTTTTATGGCCGTGGAGCAGGACAAATGCCCACAACCTCGTCCATCTGTTCCGACATTGTAGAAATCGGCCGCCGCCTGGTGGCCGGCCAGCCTGCAATACCCCAGGACCTCCCCATTATGAGGAAGGACCCGCTGAAACTGAAACCCATGGAGAATGTGCAGTCCGCCTATTACCTCTGTGTTTCCGTTCTGGATCAGCCGGCAGTTCTCGCCCAGATAACCGGAATTCTGGGCCGGTACAAAATCAGCATTTCCAGTGTGATTCAAAAAGGCCGGCACCACGCGAAAGCAGTGCCCGTTGTCATGATGACCCACCGGGCAAGGGAGGGTTCCATGCAAAAGGCACTGAAGGAGATCGATGCCCTGGAGGTTGTCGTCGATGAAACCCGCATGATCCGCGTCGAGGGAGCTCCGGATTAGGGCGGTTGATTTCCCTGAAACCTGGAATTAAAAACCTGCTCGGTTATGGTTCTGAAGGGTTGGTTTTTCTTCACGATTTTGGGAAAATCATCAATATACAAATGGAGGGTGGCTTGATGGATAAGCCCCAAAACAAATCACTGAAAGAACAGGCCGCGCATACCGAACCATTTCCCGGTTCGAGAAAGGTCTATATTTCCGGCAGTCGTGGAATCCGTGTTCCGATGCGGGAAATCCAACTTCACTCTACAGAAGACGCCAATGGCCGGACTGAAGAAAATCCGCCTATCCGGGTTTACGATACATCCGGTCCCTACACGGACCCGGAATCGACCATTGACCTGCAGCGCGGTCTCCCGGAATTGCGAAAAGCCTGGATCCTGGAAAGAGGGAATTACGACACGCGGGAACCGAGCTATCGTCCCATTGCCGGGCACAGCGATCCGGACACTCCTGTTCCAGCCGGGCGCAAGGTTTTATGCGGCCGGGCTACTGTTACCCAGATGCACTATGCGAAAAAGGGAATCATTACTCCGGAAATGGAATTTGTCGCTCTCCGTGAGAATTTAAGTCCTGCCTTCGTTCGCGACGAAGTCGCCGGCGGCCGTGCCATCATACCCGCCAACATCAATCACCCGGAGATCGAGCCGGCAGCCATCGGACGCAACTTCCTCGTCAAGATCAACGCCAACATCGGCAACTCTGTTGTCCGTTCCTCTATCGAAGAGGAAATTGAAAAAATGACGTGGGCGATCCGATGGGGGGCGGACACTGTAATGGACCTCTCCACGGGACAGAACATCCATGAAACCCGCGAATGGCTTCTACGCAATTCCCCGGTTCCAATAGGAACGGTCCCGATTTACCAGGCGCTGGAAAAGGTTGAAGGAAAAGCGGAGGATCTTTCGTGGGACATTTACCGGGACACTCTCATTGAACAGGCGGAACAGGGCGTGGACTACTTTACCATCCACGCGGGTGTTCTTCTGCGATACGTCCCCCTTACGGCAAACCGTGTCGCCGGCATTGTCAGCCGGGGAGGATCCATCCTGGCCAAATGGTGCCTTGCACATCACCAGGAAAACTTCCTATACAAGAGGTTTGATGAAATTTGCGAGATTATGAAATCGTACGATGTTTCTTTCTCCCTGGGTGACGGTCTGAGGCCGGGATCTCTGGCGGATGCAAACGACAGAGCACAGTTTGCGGAACTGGAAACCCTCGGGGAGTTGACTTTGAGAGCCTGGAGCCACGACTGCCAGGTGATGATCGAAGGTCCCGGGCATGTGCCGCTGCACCAGATCAAGGAAAACATGGACCGGGAAATCGAGGTCTGCCACGAAGCCCCCTTCTATACCCTGGGCCCGCTTGTGACGGACGCCGCACCGGGGTACGATCACATTTCAAGCGCAATCGGAGCGGCTTTTATCGGGTGGCTCGGAACGGCAATGCTCTGCTACGTGACGCCGAAAGAACACCTGGGGCTGCCGGATAAAAAGGACGTAAAGGACGGAGTCATTGCCTACAAGATTGCGGCCCATGCAGCGGACATCGCTAAAGGTCACCCTGCTGCGAGGACGATCGACGATGCCATTTCCAAGGCCCGTTTTGAATTCCGCTGGGAAGACCAGTTCCGCTTATCTATCGACCCGGAAACGGCGCGGGATTTCCACGACGAAACCATGCCTCCGGAAGGTTCAAAATTTTCCCATTTCTGCAGTATGTGCGGTCCTCAATTCTGTTCTATGAAAATCACCCGGGATGTACGCGAGTTCGCCGAAAGCCAGGGTATCCACGGGGAAAAGGCGATAAAAGAGGGAATGAAAGAGAAGAGCCGGGAATTCATCGAGAGCGGATCAGAAATCT
>JARRLM010000553.1:3544-4631 GCA_037386985.1 Acidobacteriota bacterium
CCAAAAAACATAAAAAGAGTTTGAAGTTTTGAGTTTGAAGTTTGAAGTTGGGGTTGTTGATAGGGGAAACGTTGATGGATGAATGGCGGAGGAAAAGAGAGTTTGAAGTTCTGAGTTCTGAGTTTGAAGAATACAGCCTGGTGGTCGTCTTTTCTTGATTCTATTGTTACTTTGAACAAAATCCCGTAGGGGCGAACCTTCCGCCTTCGCCCCTAGCCGAATCGAAGATTCAGCCGGGCTTCCACCTTCGCCTTCGGCTATGGTGGACAAGTCGGCGGACTAGTTGGTGTTCGCCCGATGGGGACATAAAACATTATTACCTGAAGATCTGATCAGGATCCTCACCTACTCACATGAATATCCAAACGGGAAATTTTTTAATGACCGGGCAACCTGGCCCAGCGGGGCGAGGACCATCCCAGGTGCGCGTGGGAATTGAACAGCCGCAGGAACGAATGCTTTCCCCAGTCCACTACACTGACAGAACAGGGATCGAGAAATAATCGGCGTGTCGCTTCCAGCGGAATATCGAGAGCGGAAGCCAGCAACGCTTTTATCGGCCCCACGTGACTGACAAGGACAACCGACTCCCCGGGCATTTCTCCTTCCAGTTCTTTCACCAGGCTGATTGTACGCACCTGGATACTTTCCAGCGATTCGCCCCCCGGGGGAGCACAGGAGGCATCCGATTCCCAACGGGCAAGCAGTTCTACATCCGGGCTTCCGAGCTTAATAACTTCGTTGCGGCACATTCCCTCCCACCGCCCGAAAGAACCTTCCTTAAGCCGCGCGTCTTCATGAAGTGTTGTACCGCAAACGTTTTTTATCCGGACCGCAGTGTCGGCAGCACGAACCAGAGGGCTGGTGTAGACCGTCCGGATCGGAAAGGAAGCCAATGCATCAGCCACCTGATCCGCCTGTTTCATTCCGATATCCGTCAAAGGTTCATCACGTGTACCGATATACCTCATCTGAACATTTTCCGCTGTCTCACCATGCCGCACTAAAAAAATCCTCAACGCCTGGGTTCCAATCCCGTTCATAAAAACATCCCTCTATAATTACAGTGACAGTCACCATAACCTCG
>JARRLM010000554.1:0-3216 GCA_037386985.1 Acidobacteriota bacterium
AAATTCATCGCAATTGACCTTCCCGACAACAACGGCGCCCGCTTTTCCCAACCGGTCTATCGCTGTGGCATTGTAGGGTGGAATATAGTCCTGCAGGATTTTTGAACCGCAGGTGGTTCGAAGGCATCTCGTGCAGATATTATCCTTGACCGCTATCGGGACTCCGGCCAGCGGAAGGCTTTTTTCCTTTACGGCACGGTCGACTTCGTCTGCCCGCTTCAGAACAGTTTCCGGTTCGACGGTCAAAAAAACGTCCAGTTTGGAATCCACTGCATCAATTCGTTTCAACGCCGCTTCCGCCCAATCTCTTGCGGAAACTTCTCCTGAATTTACTGTATCTCGTATCTGGTGCGCATCTTCGAGGTTCATATTGCCTGTTCCAATCTTAATCGTGAAAGTGGGGAATTATAAAAGGTCAAATAACTTTGGGCACCCGGAAGTGTCCTGAGCCCGGATCCGGTGCGTTTGCCAGACTTTCTTCAACCTGGAGTGAAGGTTTGACCTCATCTTCACGAAAGATATATTTGTCGAACTCCTCCGACAAGGATACATGACTGGTAGGTTCGACGGCTTCTACATCCACCCGCTTTAACTGTTCTACATATTCGAGCATGTATTGGAATTGCTCGATGAATGCGTCCAGTTCCTCTTCGCTGAATTGGAGTTTGGCAAGTTCCGCAATTTTCAGTACTTCACCTCGTGAGATAGCCACAACGTGACCTCCTGGTCTTTTTCTTTCCTAGTGAACCCTCCACCCGTGCAGCGGGTGGCTTGATTATGTGAGTCGCTCGATTCGGCACGAACAGTATTATCGGAATCGGTATCGTAATCGCAGTCGGTTTCGATATCGACCTATTCGGCCGTACGTTCCAGCCATTGAAAGTATCGCCTGGTTCTTCCTATGTCGACCTTTATCTGACGAATCAGTTCCTGCTCGCCGGAAAATCGACGCTCGTCCCTGAGACGAAACAGAAATTCAAGCGTAATTTCCTTTTCGTATATGTCCTGGGAAAAATCCAGCAAATGCGTTTCAATGCTTAAAGCCGCGTCTTCATTTCTATTCACCGTCGGCCGGTATCCGATATTGGTGACTCCCCTATTCCGCCGACCGTCTATGGTCGCCAGCGTCACGTACACGCCCCGGCGGGGAATCAGCTCGTTGGGAGTCTCAAGATTCGCAGTAGGGAAGTTGAACCTCGCACCGGTCCCGGTTCCATGAACAACCTTTCCCACCAGAGCAAACGGCCGGTCCAGAAGCCGGCGCGCCAAGCCCACCTGCCCGGAAATCAATGCCTGGCGAACGGCCGTACTCGATACACGGTTGCCCCGGAACTGCACCTGATGGATTTTCCCGGTCAGGAATCCTTTTTCTTCGCCAATTTCCTTCAACAGGTTAAAACTCCCCTGTCTTCTGTTACCGAAAGCGAAATTGGGCCCCACATAAATTTCCCTGGGATGCAGCCTTTCCCATAGAATTTTCTCTGCGAAATCACGTGCGCTGATCTGCGCCAGTTCCCTATTGAACGGGATCAATACCACCAGGGGTATTCCGAGCGACTCGATCACGGCAATCTTCTGATCCAGGGTCTGAATCTGTAACGGGGCATTGTTGGGCGCCAGCACCTGCAGCGGATGGGGATCAAACGTATAGACAATGGGAGTCCCTCCGATAGCATCGGCTCGTACAACCAGGTCCTTGATCAGATTCTGATGCCCCAGGTGAACTCCGTCGAAATTCCCGATTGTCACAACCGGAGCCGGATGCTCGGGTGAAATATCCTCCGGTCGATACACTACTTTCATAGAACTCACTAAATTTTAATGAGATTGCTCTTCGCCATAAACTTCATGCGAAGTTCATACAGCACATTCTCCAGGAGCTTATCTTCATCCGGGCTGAGATTGCCTTTTGTTTTTTCCTTGAGCATCGTCAGGATGTCGATCGTATGCTTTGCAGCATCCACATCCTCCTCCTTCTTGCCTGAATAGGGGTTGGGCACCTCACCCAGCAGCACCAGTCCCTGGGTGTAATAGGAGAGAATGTACGAGGGAAAATCTATTGGCGGTTGCGGGGGCTTTTCCTGATCCGAAGTCTCGCTTTTTTTCTCTGAAGAATGCTGGCCTTGAGTTTTTCCATCCTCTTTTTCCTGGACATCGGGCGTACGTCCCTCCCCATCCTCCTGGAAGCTCCGCTTATCCGTAACTCTGAAACCTTCCTGTTCTTCGCGTTCTTTATTCATAGCAACACCTAATAGTCGAGATTGGCCTTAAAATGACTCAAAATAGCATCGACAATAATTCCGGCTCAAGCGAAAAATCAGACTGCCGGACATGACGGCTCAAACCGGAACACGCGTTAATCTCTGAGTGGATTCCGAATTCTGTCAGGGGAAATCGCCGGTATCGGGAGCAGGAATCGGGAGCTTCATAAATGCATTCACGTTAAATTGAACTTCTTTCGGTTTGGCTCCCGATCAGCTGTCCCTTTACTTTAATGTAGGTTACATCTGAACGCTCAGGTAGACCTGCAGGCCCATGTCTTTAATCTGGTCCAGCTGTTCTTCCAGGCTGTCAAGATGGCCTTCTTCATCCTGAAGCATCTTTTTAAACAGCTCCACAGTTCCCTGATCACTCTTCTTTGTTGCCAGTACGATGTACTCGTTGTACATGACGACGGCCGAAGCTTCCAGCTTCATGTCATTCTTAAGCATATCAGGAACAGTCGACCCGATATTCAGCTTCTGGTAGTTCATTAACGGCTTGCCTTCAAGGAACAGAATCCGTTCAATGAGATCTTCCGCATGCTTCATCTCGTCGATGGACTGCTTTTTATTCAGGGATGCCAGTTTTTCATATCCCCAGTTTTCATACATTTCCGCATGAACGAAATACTGGTTTACTGCGGTTAACTCCTCGCTTAAAGCCCCGTTCAGGGCCTTAATAACGTCTGCATTTCCTTTCATGAACCGTCTCCTTTTAGAATTCTCTGTTTGAATAGATAAAATATGCCTTCGACCAACCACCTGATTCCGGCTGGTATCGCCGGCCCGGCCTCCCGGACCGCGCGCCTCGCATACATTCCCATCCCCCGGTTATGCAATAAAACCGCGGAACTGCGGACACCCTTCACTATACATGTATTTTACATTTTTACAGCGTGATGTACATGATGAGTCGTATTAATATTTCCACTGAATCTGATAACGGTGCAGATAC
>JARRLM010000555.1:0-2964 GCA_037386985.1 Acidobacteriota bacterium
GACGGACGGCCTCCCCGGCCCATTCTGCGAAATACCGCCTTGGTTTCCGGCATGTTCTTCTCAAACCAGGCGGTCACTTCCATCATCAGCTTGTCGCTGTTCGGATATCCCTGGTCGAGGATGTAGACCGTTTTTCCTTCCAGACTGGCCGGACGCGGCGCCATTGGTCTCAATTCGATGGGAGGAGGAGTGCCCAAGGGGGTAAGTACGGTAATTTTCTCCTGCGACGCTCCCTGTGCCTGCGCCTGATGGTTGGCCGTATAGCTGCAGAAAAGCCCCAGGCACAGCAATGCAATTAAGCCTGCCGACATGTGCTTCTTCATCACTCATTTACTCCTTTGCCTAAGGTTGGGAAGGAAGCTCCGGGCAAGAGCGGTTAGGGAAATACCGCCGGTTTCATGAGGTGCCTGTTCATTCCCAATACAATTTAATGATGTCTATGCCCATCACTCTAGGCGGCTCATCTGCCGTCTGTCAAGGGGAATGCGGCAGGGATCGGCAGACAGGATTTATTAGGTTCTTGCAGGGGCGTCCGGAAAAGATCGATAGGCAGAATAAGCTCATTTCTTCTATCCTCCGGGATAGTCGTAAACGCCCCCGCTTCGCCGGTTTTACCGTAACTGGTGCCTCTTTATGAAATATTGCCTTCAGCCGGTGCTTGAAGTTTTTTAAGTGTAGAGTCTCTCGGGAAAGAAACAAGAGTATGCGGTTGTTTCGAATGCGGTGTTAAATCCCTGACTGGGGATCGGGGATGAAATCGCCCTGTTTCTTGTGATACGTTTTCTTGAGCTGGTAGCCGTTGAAATCATCCCTGTTCATCCAGAACTTTTTCCGACTTCCATCCTCGGTGCGAAAGATAACAAGACAAGGTCTTCTTCTTAGAGAAAAGAATTTCTCCTCTTTCTTTTCTTCGACGAAGTCTCCATAAAACCGGCACAGGATTGCAGTCGGCCGACTTTTTATGTCCAGCCCGGCCGCTATGTACATACGTGCGTGCCGTTATCTTCTTTAATAATGAATGCGTACGCCATCCAGCCGTACCAATTAGTCGGAGGTCCCTCCTGGGTCCGGACCAGTCGCTTCGATATCGAAGCGAAAAGCAGCGCTGCAGACTTTCCTGCTCCCCAACATCGATTGCGCCGGCGGATGCTTGAATCGATGCTGGAGGAAAGATTTCATCTTAAGATGCATCGTGAGATCCGGGAAGTGCCGGTGTATCAAGTGGTGGTAGCGGAGGGAGGACATAAGCTTCCGACGGCTAGAAATCAGCATGGCACTCCAATCGTTGACGTTCCGCGGAATGATTTTATGTATACCAGCACGGAGGACAAAATACCCGATCCCGGAAAATGCCTGATGTACAATACTTCACAATACCAATGCAAAGCAGTAACTATTCAGGATCCTCTGGGCGGAATGTCTTTGGTATTGGGGCAGCCTGTGCTTGACAAAACAGGCCTCACAGGACGATACGATTTCAGCCTCAGATGGGAGCGGAATAACACTCAATCGTTTTTCACGGCTGTTCGGGAACAACTAGGACTGGGACTGGTGCCGTCTATAGGTTCAGGCGAGTTTTATATAATCGACAGCGTGGAGAAACCATCGATGGATTAAACCCAGATTGGAATAAGTGTTATCAGTACCATACCTTGCGGCATTTTCAGGAGCAGCAATTTCTAACTCCGTAGAACCGATGGCCTGAAAATATTGCTGGGGCATGAACGATCCCAACACTATAAAGCTAAAAATCGCGTAAAATTCAGGTCAGCAGGCTGCATCCACCCGTTCCTTTACGTCGGGAGCCTCCGGAGCGTTGGGAGCGAGTTCCAAAAATATTTTAAAGACTTCAACCATTTTGTCCGGTTGTCCCATATCGGAATAGGCCATTCCTGCGTAGTAATAGGCATAGGCGTTCTCGGAATTCAGCTTGATGGCTTTTTCCAGATCCTCAACCGCTTTTGGATATTCTTTCAGCCTGTAGTAATACATCCCGCGATAGAGGTATACGTCCGATGATTCGGGGATTTCCAACCGCGCCGACTCCAGTGCAGACAAGGCTTTTTCGTACGCCTGCAGTTCAAGGAAAGTCTGACCTAAGGCAAGATCAAGCTGGTACCCGCTCGGAACGTCAGGTCGAGATTGCGGGGTTGCCTGTTTCCGCTCGCTCTTTGCCTGTTCTAATTCCTTGACGGCTTCCGTCAATTTCTTCTGATGCAGCAGCGTAAGCCCCAGGTAGTAGCGTGCGCTTATATTCGTCGGATCGCCCAACAGGGTCATCCGCAGTTTTGCCTCCGCATCCACATAAGCGCCGGCATTGAATGCCTCGATCCCTGAACCTTCCTGAGCAGCCAGCGGTCCGGGAAAAGAAGCTGAAAAGCAGACTGCAAAAAATATAACTAGAATAGCGAAAGAGCACAAAAATTTTTAAATGAACCTTGCGTAATGTATTCACATCCAAAGAAAGAAATCACCGTTTTGTGTTCGAATCCTATGCAGCTATGAGAAGGAGGCTCTGAAATGATGACTTCTTTATCAGGAGTTCGAATTCGATCTATATCAATTATAGGAATTTTATGGCTATGTATCGCACCAAACATCCAGAGCCAGGAGCATCAGAATCCTTCTTTGGATACAAGTCAGAATGATCAGAGGGCCGAAAATGAATTCAAAATCAAGGTCGGGATTGAAGAGGTGCGGCTGGATGCTGTTGTTGTAGACAAAAAAGGACGCCAGGTCACCGATCTGACCGGGGATGATTTCGAAATTTATCAGGACGGCCGGCAACAGGAAATCATCGGATATAAATACATAGCACACACTAAGGTCCAACCTGGACAACGCATACACTCTTCCCCGGAATTCGGGGTAATTCCTCCAGTTCCTGCGCCTTTACTGAAAAGAAATAATGTTCAACGAACAATAATCTTTCTTGTAAATGATTTCGGAATGAAATTTGAAGAG
>JARRLM010000556.1:0-2786 GCA_037386985.1 Acidobacteriota bacterium
CCGCAGAATCCCAAGCGGCGCAACCATTTCACCGAACTCTTTCACCTCGACCACGGCAAGATTCGCAGCGTGCATGCAGTGTTCTATTACGCACCCGCCAATCGTCCGATACCGAATTGGCCGCCCTACGACGGACTCTTCCCGCTGCCTGCACAGTACTGATCAGCCGGAGGCGCCTGGCGCAAACGGAGTAAAACCAGCAGCTACCATACCTATGTCTCCGGAATGAATCCCCACACGCCCCATATGCGGGCTAGGAACTTAAGATGGAATTGTGCGTAAAATCCTGAATTCTGTTCAAAACCTGCTTTCCGCTTTAGTAAAATAGAATCAAGAAATTCAAGATTCAGTTTATGAATAACCCGTTATCAGAATCAGGCCGGCTCTGATACCGGAGAACTTTCGAACAGCATCGGTTGTTTTCGTATAAGCCGGCTTGGGGACAGGTTCTTCAATGTCAATTCAATGGAAGACATTGCTGATTCTTTTTGCCTTCATGCTGGCAGAACAACCCTCCGCTGAATCGGCTACCTTGAGGGGCCGACTGGGAAACGAAGCGGCGGATCGATTTATTTTGCGGTCCCGACAGTATTTCAGTCATCGATATCAATCTTGATCAAAACGATATCAATATCAACATCAGCGTTCCCATAGAGGATCCTATCGTTGTGGATGTTACGGAACTTAGACGCGATTATCCCGACAACGTTTTGCGGGAATTCGAGAAAGCACGCAAAGATGCACGGAACGGAGACTTCGGTCGAGCCGCGGAGCGCCTGCTGCGTATCCTGAATATCGAGCCTGACTTTTACAGTGCCCGTGTAAGGCTGGGAATGGTTTATCAGGCTATGGCCTGCTACCCGGAGGCTGAAAAGCAATTCCTTCGCGCGAAGGAGCTCAGCCCGAACGTGGCACAATCCCTGGTAAACCTGGCTGGTCTTTACATTGGTGCGGCCGACGCCCGGCTGGACGACGGGCGGTATTATCTCTCCGAAGCCATCGCTATCCTGAAAGAGGCAATCCTCGCAAGGCCCAGCTCATCCATTGCTTACTGTCTGCTGGGCGCAGCCTACTTCAAAACGCAGTCTTTTGAAATAGCGGAAGAAAGCCTGAACAAGTCTATGGCTTTGGGAATTAAGAGTTATTTCCCCGAGGCCCGTCTGATGCTGGCTAATGTGTATATTCAGCAGAAGAAATGGGAGGATGCGATCGAGCAGCTGGATGGTTATCTCCGCGAAAATCCCTTCGGGCAGGATCGGCGAAAAATCGAGGATTTGCGCGAGGAAATTAAAGAGAATCTGAAGCCCAATGAAAAATGATTCGCCGGCGTTTTGCCCATAAGTGTAGATGTGCCGAGGGCCGGGAATTCCTATCGTTTCGTACGGCCGCTTGTGCTTGACGAGGAGACGATGCTGACATTCCGCTATAAGAGAAAGTAGAATACGATTGAATGTCGACACTCGATAAGGCAAAAGATAGGACTTTTTTTAATTCATAGCTGCCATTTCAAAAGTGCAAATGGATTCGTGTCTGAAATCAAAAATTCCCGCCCCAATCTGTTTCCCACTGCAGTAAGATTCCATCGGGAAATTAGAGATTCATTTACTAATAGCAAATTATCGGAAACCGGTGCAGCTCCGATAGTGAACAAGGTTCAGGAACACATGTTCATTCTTGCCATCCGCTTTCCTTTTCTATCGGACTGTATTGTTCGGGAGGATTCAAAGATGAAACGAATAACACTATTTTTTCTGACGGTTAGCTTTATGGCATTCGTATGTGCTGCGGTCTCGAATGCTCAAACGGGAGGAGACAGTTGCACACGCCAAGATCTTGTTAAAATAACGGATCAGTACTTTGAATCCATTCAGCAACACGAGACATCCGGTCTGCCGCTTGCTTCCACCGCGAAATTCACTGAAAACGGCGTCACAAAAGATGTTGGAAAAGGCTTTTGGGAAACTGCAGGAAAGCCCCTGCTCCGACGAACCCTGGTCGACACCAGGAAATGCGTTACGGCCACAATGGCCGTGATGGAAGAACCATTCAGTTCTAAAACAGTTGGAAGCGCTCCAAAGGGTCGTATGGGCGGCTCCCGTGGCGGTGGCACGATGGGCGGCGGAGCACCTGGTGGTGCACCCAAAGCAGCACCTGGAGGTGCGCCCAAAACTGTTCCCGGTGGTGTGCCCGGAGGTGCCGGTGGCATGTTTGGCGGATCGGGACCAATGCCCGAAGAGGGAACCGTCCGGCCGATCCTGTTCGCTGCCCGGCTTAAGGTTGAAAAAGGCGAAATCACCGAGGTTGAAACGATCGTAGCGCGGGAGAGAGATTTTGCCTTCAACGCAAAAGGTGTTCTGGAAACCAAAGACCAGGATTGGGCCACTATTCTTGCTCCCGAGAAACGTGCACCGCGTCAGGCGCTGGCGGATGCGGCCAATAATTATTTCGCCCTTTTCGCGGAAGGCTCGACGGTCAGCGTCCCCTTCGCGGAAGTATGCGACCGCTGGGAGAACGGAGTACAGACGACAGCGACAGATCACGATTGTTCGCCGGTGACTTTCAGGAAGGCAATCGGTATGAGTATTAACCATGGACCGCGGCGCGTCTGGGTTGATACTGAAAAAGGCCTTTCCATCGCCTTTATGGCATTTGGCGGCGGCGCGTCCGCGAGCGAGGAAAACCCCACAGGGAGCGGTCTTGTCGATTGCCACATGTTCAGGATGCGAGACGGCAAAGTGGATCTGATCGAGTCAATCGTTGGGCCCAGAGCGGCATCGATGGGCTGG
>JARRLM010000557.1:0-2862 GCA_037386985.1 Acidobacteriota bacterium
CAAAATTCAAAACATCCTATTTCGTAAAACGGAGATCCCTTGGAGTGCGCAAGCTTGCGCACTCCAAGGATGTTGTCGTTCAATTGAAATTCCTTTATAAAAGTAGATAAACTGGTATTACCGCGAACCCTCAATTTAAAAGAAAACCTGAATTTTAGTGTGAAGCTATTTCTGAGCCGGCACGCTAGTGCGCATTTCTCACAGCTCAAATATTCAACAAGAACCTTGTTGAATACTTGAGCCGCTATCTAGAACCGTCCGGTGCGGGAGGCGATACATGCGAGCGCATCGATAAATTTGGGGTGGAGATTGAGGGAATCCGCGCGCCGGAATTCTTTAATTCCGGACTGCAGCGCCAGTTCCCGGTAGGCAATATCGATTTCCTGCAGCGTTTCAATATGATCGGAGACAAAGCTGATCGGAACGGCCAAAACCTTATCGGTTCCCCGCCGGCCCATTTCGGTCAGAACATCTCTGGTGGAGGGTTCGAGCCACTTTACAGGGCCTACTCTGCTCTGAAAGGCCAGGGTTGAGGGATGGGTATGATTGAGCTGTGCGTTGATTAACTCTACAGACTGCTGCGTCTGCTTCAGAAAAGGATCTCCCTCCGTCACATACCGTTCCGGTAACGAATGGGCACTGTATAACAATTGGACCTGCTCTTCCCGGTTCGAAGAAAAGCGCGCCAGTCCCTGCCGGATCAGGTCCGCTATCGTTTTCACATACAGAGGCTCATCAAACCAGGACTCGATGGCAAAGATCTCCATCCGCTCCTTCAGTCCGAGCTTCTGCTGCAGGGTATGAAAATACTTCAGGCAGGATCCTGTGGTTGTAACCGAATACTGCGGGAAAAGCGGAAGAAGAACGAGCCGGGTAATGCCGTCCTCCAGGATCCGGTGCACCGCTTCATCGATACCGGGCTGAGAGCATCGCATGCCGACATAGACATGCGTGGACAACCCCATGGATTCCAGTTTATGACTCAGAGCGACAGCCTGGGATTCCGTAATCTTCCGCAACGGAGATCCGCCGCCGATCTGTCGATAAAGATTCTGCGATTTTTTGTGCCGGACAGATGCAATAAACCACGCCAGCGCTTTGCGCAGGACATCGTTTTTAATACGAATAATTTCCGGATCCGAGAAGAGGTTGTAGAGAAAGGGGCGCACATCCTGAAGCGTCTCGGGCCCGCCCAGATTGAAAAGCAGTACGCCTCTTTTCATGTGTCTGTAAATGTCCAGTATCGCTATTTCAGGCAGAGGATGTGTCTTTATAACAGCTTATTGATTTCGTCTCTTAGTACCCTGCCCGTCGGATCGGCGCCCGTCAGGATGTATCGAACAATTCCATTCTGATCGATAAGAAATTGCATAGGAACTGCAAATATTCCATACTGATCGCCGACGGAATATTCTGCATCCAGCAAGACTCTGGAATGGAGATTCTGCTCCAGGATATAGTTGCGTACCAATTCTTTCGGTTCCTGGAGATTGATTGCCAGTACAGACAACTTCCCGGAATATTCGTCCTGAATCTGGTCAAGCATCGGCATAGTATACCGGCAAGGTCCGCACGTAGTTTGCCAGAAATCAAGGATGACGATTTTCCCCTTATATTGATCGAGGGCAACCTCACGACCGGAAATGTCCGGCAACATGAAATGCGGGGCCGCCTGGCCTATCTCAACAGCTCCTGTTTCCGCAGGAGGGCGGAAGCATTGGACCGCTACAACCGATAAAAAAATTGCAGCCAAAAAACCAAACAGTACCTTCTTATCCTTCACGATAATCCCTCCAGCAGTTCATACATCCGGTTACCGTCCGTAAACCGGGTCGAAGGCTTCAGTATAGCATCTCAATGCTCCCAGGAGGCATCAATAACTGACGGTTTTTCGTCTGATGGCCTTTTGGTTCTCAGCTTCTTCCTTCCTGCTCCTGAGTTTAAAGTTAATAGTTGAGGGCTGATGGCTGATGGTTTGCAGGAGGGAGTTATTCAGTTCATTTCCAGAACTCAGAACTTATTACTTCTATCGCATATTTCTCACAGTGCTTGGGTCTTTTTGTTTCAGGGATTTTCAATCTGTCGAGAGGTCCGATGGCTCCATACTGTTAACTATCAACTGTTAACTTTTAACTCCTGACTCCTGGCTTCTGACTTCTGGCTCCTTCCTTCATATATCAAACAGAATGCTCTCAATTTCCCAAATATTGTACTATAGTCGAACCTTCAGAGGCTGTAGCGCCATGATACGAAAATTTGTTCCTGAAGATGCATACGCCTGCTGCAGCCTGATTCATTCCTGCATTGAAGCGGACCCAACAATCTCTGCCACACTCAGGGGGAAAATGATCCACGGCGAATCTCCATATGTAATGCTCGAGCGCTCCAGATTATTCTCGCCAGCGCCGTGGAATCGGCCGAACCCTTCTCGATCATTTGATTTCCATGGTTCCGGGATATCTTTTCCCCGATATTTTCGTCTACGCCTCAATGGAAGCTGTTCCTTTTTATAAAGCCTGCGGTTTCCTTGAGAAAGGCCCCGTGGCATTTGCCTTTGCCGGCAGCAGACTGCAGACTGTCTTTATGACCCGGCCGATAAAAAAACGTTGAACGTTTGAACGTGCAAACGTGCGAACGTGAAATGATGATGTGCTTACTCTGAGTGATCGAATCCGATACGTCACCGCTTGGGTTGCTAACGTTGGACGTTTGACCTTTGACCTTCGACGTTGAACGTAGGAACGTGCGAACGTGAAATGATGATGTTCATACTCTGAGTGATCGAATCCAATACGTCACTGCTTGGGTTGCTAACGTTGGACGTTTGACCTTTGACCTTCGACGTTGAACGTAGGAACGTGC
>JARRLM010000558.1:0-2839 GCA_037386985.1 Acidobacteriota bacterium
GCTAAAGATTCCGGAATGCGTCCCTCTGCGGCTGCCTTCTTGAGAATTTCAAGAACATTGGTTTCTCCATACTCGATTTTCCACTCAGGATCATAGGTTTCCGGGTTCACACGACCGTTCACAAGATGAGAGCCGTACAGCAGGTAGGAATCCGTCAACAACAGCTCCAGGTCGATCAACCTGTCGGGATTTAATTCCCTGCCTGCGGAATTATTTTTCGAGATAGTTTCAACAATGGAGGTAATTTTATCGATATGGTAATCCCCGGGATTCAGACCTTCCTTTTCAGCTTCAAGAATTACGTCGATCATTCGCCAGGCTTCCGATAAAAACCCAGCTCTCCCAATCCATACCGGCTCAAATAAACGCTGCAAATAGAAATTGGGGAGCGCTTCGGTTGTCTTAATGGACTCGTTTCCTATTATCATTGATGGAAGTCCGGAAGCACCGGCTTCTATCCGCCTTCGGAGACTTTCTTCCACCTCTTCATTTGCCTGAAAAAGAGGAGAACCGTAGGCAATATTAAAGACCGCAAAGATGCTTAAAATTACACCAGTTTTGAGAGCGCATCTCTTCCATGACTTGAACGTTTTCATAAATCCTATTTATCCCTTGTTTCGCTGATAATTTCTGTCAAACAAGGTATCTCAGGAATACCAAAGCAAAGCCGAGAAATGCCAGAAAACCCAGAACATCGGTTACGGTAGTCAAAATGATGCTTGAACTCTGAGAGGGATCCAATCCTACATTTTTCATAACGATAGGTATGGAAGCCCCTGCCAGTCCGGCAAAAAACAGGTTCACCAGCATCCCCAAGCCGATTACCAAACCCAGGTAGGGATTCCCATTCCATGCCCAGGCCACTCCTGCGGTGACTATACCGATGATGGCGCCGTTAATGATTCCCAGGCCGGATTCTTTGAATATCAGCCGCCGAACCTTCTGCTTCGGAATTTCACGCATCACAATTCCCCGCATCACAATAGCCAGGGATTGGGCTCCCGCATTGCCACCCTGGCCTGCAACTACGGGCAGGAAAACAGCCAGAACAGTGATTTTCGCAATAATGTCCTAAAATACAGCAACTACGGCTGCGGCAAGAAAAGCCGTAGCCAGATTCACATGAAGCCATGGCAGGCGTTTCTTCATAGACAGCAGAATCGGTGAAAAAACTCTTTCGTCTCCTCCGACACCGAACATTTTCTGTAGATCTTCGGTCGCTTCATCCTGGATCCCGTGTATCAACTGTTCCGCCTTGATTATTCCCAAGATGCGGTTCTGACCATCCACAACAGGAGCTGCAAAATACCTTCTTTTTGAAAGTTCATCCGCCGCCTCTTCCCGGCTTACGAGACAATGAATGGAGAAAACGTCTTTACGCATGAACGATTCAAGTGTTTGTTCGGGCGAAGCCAGCATCAGGTCGTGCATATTCATAACCCCGACCAGGTGGTTTTTGTCGCCAACTATATAGGCGTAGGACGCGGGAAATCCTCTCTTTGCCAGGTTCCTGATCTTTTCCATGGCTTCGTTCACGGTGACGTTTTTATGAAAAGAAAGGAATCGGGTCGTCATCAGGCGCCCCATGCTGTCTTCGGGGTAGGTCAAGAGTTCTTTTACCTGGGATCTCAATTTTTTCGGAATGTGGCCGAGAAGGCGTTCCCGAGCATCTTCAGACAGGTGCATGAAGAGAGTAGCGGCATACTGCGGATCCATTGCCGACAGGGCTTCTTTAAAAAGGGATACGTCTGCATTTTCCAACAATGCTGCAGCATAGCTGACCTGTAAATTTTGCAATGCCCTGACTGCCATAGGCACGGACAAAGCCTCCAGGACCTGGGCAGCCTCATCCTCGCTCATCATTTCGAGCGTGCGTACTGCTCCCTGTATATCTTTCTCGAAGAATTTTTGTACGATGGGCAGCAAGGCATCCTTCTCAACCATCGGCATTGCCTTTCTTTTTGGATTTCGACCTGGTTGAAGAATTATGGCTTGGTTTTATTCTTTGCGGAAAGTTGAGGAACAGGAAGCCGAGGCGACAATTTCACCGCCTCGGCATCCCCTGGTCGTCAATACATATCCGGATTGGGCATAGATGGAGTTGATTTCGGCTCTTCCTTGATTTCACTCACCAGAGCCTCGGTTGTAAGCAATAAGGCGGCAACCGAGGAAGCGTTCTGCAAAGCCGTACGAGTGACCTTTGTTGGATCGATGACGCCGGCTTTAACCAGATCGCCGTATTCTTCGGTTAATGCGTTGAACCCATAGTTGGATTCTTTGTTTGCCCGCACTTTATCCGCAACCACGGCGCCTTCATAGCCGGCATTGACCGCTATCTGGCGAAGAGGCTCTTCCATGGCTCGTTTTACGATCCCGCACCCGACGGCTTCATCGTCCAACTCGAGCCTTTTTTTCCTTCATTTCCGTTTCTGTGGAGGCTCCAACTTTTATCACCGCGACACCTCCGACCAGTTTCGCAAGCCTTTCCTGCAATTTTTCGCGATCGTAGTCCGAAGTCGTCTCATCAATTTGAATCCGCAGTTGTTTGACACGGCCTTCAATGTCGGAATGCTTGCCGGCGCCTTCGATAATGGTCGTATCGTCCTTATCGATTGTCACCTTTTTAGCACGGCCCAGGTCCGCCATCTGGACATTTTCCAGCTTGATTCCCAGGTCTTCCGATATCATCTTGCCGCCGGTGAGAATGGCAATATCTTCCATCATCGCTTTCCGCCGATCTCCAAAACCCGGAGCCTTCACTGCTGCAACCTTGAGCGTGCCCCGAAGCTTGTTGACCACCAGCGTCGCCAGGGCTTCTCCGTCGACATCTTCCGCTATG
>JARRLM010000559.1:0-5062 GCA_037386985.1 Acidobacteriota bacterium
CGAACCGCTTTCGATACTCCCTGTTTATGATGTATCTGGACCTCTCGGAACTGGATCGCCTGTTCCGGGGACGGATTCTCTGGTCTGCAGCAGGGCCGAATATCGCCTGGTTCCGAAGACGCGACTATTTGGGAGATCCGGAGGTGCCCCTCGACAACGCCATCCGGGATTTAATAAAACAACGTCTTGGCAGGACTCCCGAAGGCCCAATTCGCATGCTTACGCACCTTCGCTACTTCGGCTATATATTCAATCCCGTAACTTTCTATTATGCCTTCGATCCGAACGAAAGCCGGGTCGAGGCGATAGTCGCCGATATCACGAATACTCCCTGGGGCGAGCGCTACAGCTACGCGCTCGATTCGGCAAAAAATGCCGATGGCGGAAACGGCCTGCATTTCCGGTTCGCCAAGAGTTTTCATGTATCCCCTTTTATGGATATGGACATGGAATACGACTGGCGCTTCAACCGACCGGGCGAAACACTGCAGGTTCAGATGGTCAACTTCCATGAGAACGATAAAGTATTTCAGGCGAATCTTGATCTGAAACGGCAGGAACTGAATGGTCGCAACCTTACCCGAGTGCTTCTGACCTATCCGCCGGCGACAATGAAAGTCATTGTCGGAATCTACTGGCAGGCCCTCAGGCTTAAGATGAAAGGGGCCGAATTCTACAGACACCCGACGAAGCGCGAAAAAAACTGAAGGCGGATTGGGTGATCAAGTATCGGACACCGGGAGCGTTATGAAAGAAACGATCCTTCCGACTCGTCCCGAGAGGGCGGATCGCAATATCCGTTCCGGGTTTTCCCGGTTTCCCCCTCGCCTGGCGCGGCGGGTGGTCTTCTCCAATCTTGAGAAACTGGAGTACGGCCGGGTTACCCTTATCGACGGCGATTCCCGTCACGATTTCGGAAAAGACGGGCTCAGGGTAACAGTGCAAGTTTCCGATCCTGCCTTCTATGCAGACCTGGCCCTGGGCGGGAGCATCGGTGCGGCCGAAGCGTTCATGAGCGGCACCTGGTCCGTCGATGATTTGACAGCATTGGTCAGAATCATGGTTCGGAATCGGGAAGCGCTCCTGAGCATGGAAAGCGGCCTGGCCACCGTCATGAAGCCGATCGGGGCTTTGCGTCATTGGCGCAGGCGGAATACGCCGGAAGGCAGTCTGAGAAACATTAGCGCGCACTATGACCTGGGGAACGAGTTTTACCGTCTCTGGCTCGACCGTACGATGACCTATTCCTGCAACATTTTCGAGAATGAAGATACGACGCTTGAGGAGGCCGCGGTTTCCAAGTATGAGAGAATCTGCCGCAAATTGAACCTGGCACCTTCCGATCATGTGCTTGAGATCGGATCCGGCTGGGGAGGTTTCGCAATCCACGCAGCAAAGAATTACGGATGCAGGATCACGACAACGACGATTTCACAGCAGCAATTCGACTATGCCAGCGAGAATATCTGCCGGGAGGGATTGTCCGACAGGATCGAACTGCTGTTCGAGGACTACCGGAACCTGCGGGGGACGTATGACAAACTGGTCTCGATTGAAATGATTGAAGCCGTAGGTCATCATTTTATGGATACTTACTTTGAAACCTGCAGCAATCGACTCAAGCCGGACGGGATCATGGCATTACAGGCGATTGTTATCGAGGATCGGGCCTATAAAGCACAGCTCCGGAATCCGGATTTTATCAAGCGCTACATCTTCCCTGGAAGCTTCATTCCCTCAATATCGGCCATTATGCATACCGTCTCAAAAGCGACCGATATGCGCCTCTTCGGGCTGGAGGATATCACGCAGCATTATGCTCGAACCCTGAATGCCTGGCGGAAAGGTTTTCTGGCCAATGCGGACGCCGTGCGCGCCCTTGGCTACCCGGAAAGCTTCATCCGGTTATGGGAGTACTATTTCTGCTATTGTGAAGGGGGCTTCCTGGAACGTTACATCGGTGATGTCCAGATGATTTTTACAAAGCCTGAATGGAGAAATGCGGATTAACAGGTTTTCTTTCGGAATACGTAATGGGCGACCATCCATTCCTCGCCGTTTTGATATCCCCATAATTCCGCGCAGGCCATGAAAAAGATCCGCCAGCGCCGGAACCAAAGTGCCGCGTTCGAACTGCCGTACGTTTCCGCCAGTACTGGAATTATTCTTTCTCGGTTGCGATCCATATTGCCGAGCCATTGTTCGGCCGTCTTTTGATAATGATATCCAGGTAGGAGCCAACGGTCCTCAATCGCGACTTTTTTCTGGAAGTCGAGCAAAAGATTATAGGAAGGCATGATGCCTCCGGTAAAGAAATACCGCCCCATCCAGTTGTCCGAACCCTCCGTTTCAAACATGTAGGCGTATTTCCGAATGCGATCGAATCGCTGTTCCGTCTGGAATTCGTTCATATCGGCTGTAATTACATCGACATTGTTCCAGCCCTGCTTTCGGCAGCGCTCGAGAATGAATTTGCGCTGAGGGGCAGAATTCGATACCGCCGTGATGCGGGCGCGCGGATAATGTTCCGCCATCCATAAGGTCAGGGAGCCCCAGCCGCACCCGAGTTCCAGCAGGTCCAGTCCATCTTCGATGCCTGCACGTTCGCACGTAAGCCGAAGCATATGTCCCTCTGCCTGATCGAGGGTTTCGTTGCCCGAAGGATAGTAACAGCAGCTGTACTTAAGCCTCTTGCCGAGCGTCATTCGGAAGAAATCAGTCGGAACTTCATAGTGCTGTTCGTTAGCCGCTTTCGTATCGACTGCAATCGGACTATGACGGAGAAATTCCGTGAACGTACGCGACTGTAGTTGTGGATCTTTGATATTTTTTTGGCGTTCATTATGAATACGTTGCCGGATTAAAGACCGGATACCGAAACGGATCAGGGAATCGGGGGCGAAGTCTGATTCTGCAAATCGTATCAGTAGGCTCATAATTCAATGCTTCCAGGCATTGGTCTCACTTATCCATAGCTGCCGAAGGAAAGGATACGGATTCAAATTCCGCTTCGTATTTTTTGTAGGGGCGTCCATTTGGTTTTACCTGATTGTATTCAATACGCGAAAGCCTTGGTTGTTGAAAAATATTTAATTTTAGCTTGAGCCATGTCCATATGGAAAGAAGGACCGCTCCGAATCCTTTTGCTTTTTCTGCGAACGTCAAGGCTCCGGTCTCCTGAACAATTTCGCGCAGCAGTTTGCGGGCTTTGTGGCGCGAATCGCGGCCGACGGCAAAAAGGAAGGCAGGATAAAGTCCCGGAAGTGCATCCCTGCAGAAGAGTCGCATTCTTTTGGCGCGTGCCTTCAGGAGAGGATTAGAGGATTTTCTCAGGTTCCTGTATCCGTTGAACCATATTTCGGATATGCGCACAATGGAAGGGCCGAGCCTCCTGAACTCCTGCCGGTACAGTTCTTGCCAATCGCCTTTTCATAAAAGGGGGTTCCGGGGAATGCAAAATAGATAAGGATTTGAGTTAAAGCCGGTTCGTACGACATCAACAGTTCGAAATCACGGAGAATATCATTCCGGTTCTGGTGCGGGAAGCCGATGATCATTGAGGCGAGAACCGCGACGCCACGCGATTGAAGTTCGCTGAATAAGGTGCCTATTTCCCGGCCTTTCATTTTTTCATAGCCGGCCGTAGGGGATTCAAATGCCGTCCAAATGGTTTCGAATCCCATCTCGGCGATCTCGTCGGCGGTAAATTGCGACAGGGCGCGAATGCTGCCGAAACCCATTATGGGAAATACCCTGCCTTCGCGACGGACACATTCAAGATATTCTGCCGCCCGCTTTTTCTGTAGGAAGAAGTCTTCATCAATCAGGATGAATCCCCCGAGTTCGTCGCCTTGCTCGAGAGCTTGTTGCTCCATTTGTAAAACCGTTTGGTACAGTTCCCGGCCTGTTTCGGCAAAGGGGATGTAGCGTCTTTTGAAAAAGTAATCGCAGCCGTTCGGGCATCCGAGACCGCTGGTGATGTGCGCTACTTTGGTCGGCCGCCTGAAGGAGTACAGACTCGGGGATGGAATTGGCGCATAGGGATGCCGCAGCCGGTAGTCCGGCTCTTCCCCCAGAAGTTTTTTGAAAAAACCGATGCCTTCCTCCCTGCAGACACGGTCCGACAGTGGAGCCAGCAGTGCGTCGGGTAGCACCGTGCCGTATCCGCCGAGCACGATTTCAGCATCCGGAGCATGCTTGCGGATAAGCTCGGCCATACGTTGCACTTTGTGAAATGTGGCCACTACGAAATTGATGCCAATATAGTCATAGCGCCGACTTCGAATTTCCTTCAGGAATTCCCCTTCGGAAGGGTAGTGGAGCACAACGGACGGGCAGGAGATATTTTCAGCAATATAGTCGAGACCCCAGCTTCGGATCACCTGGCGCAAGCTGAAAATGCCCTGTGCCCGGGTTACCTGGGCATGGAACAGTTCCGCTCCAACAGAATCGCCTTCTCCGGGTCCTCCGAAGGGACGGCAAACGGTAGTTAATAATATCGATGGTTTCTGCATCATCCGAGTAATGGCCCCCCCTCTAAAGGATTCTGCTTTCCCAACCGTAAATTGAAACATCGATCGGCTCTATTTAATTCATACTTCCATGCTAGCACAGGTGAAAAAAGGAGCTGTAAGAATTTGAATAATTAAGAGATTCCTGGAGCGGATCCTTATCCAATGGAAGGTGAACTTCCTGTGAATGCCGTATATTGTAGGTCGTCAGCGACATTTGGATTTTCAGACATCAAAACAAGAGATCCATTATGCCGAAACTGATAGGACAAGTTTAGCATTTCACGCTTGCCTCCGAGCAAGCGTTTTCCCCTCAGTTCATCCGATGATTCCCACACCACCAAGTTGATATGTTCTTTACAAGAACAATGATACCGCTCGATCTTCCCGTTCGTCTGTGGCTGGTACAGTGAAGCCAGAACATGCCCGATCATCCTGATTCCCAGATAATGTTCAAAATCCTTTGAGATCAATACCAATCCATTGTCCGTACCCAGTCGTGGACGATTCGCCTCCGGCATGGAACCAATTCCAGTCAATTCACAAGCTTC
>JARRLM010000560.1:0-3159 GCA_037386985.1 Acidobacteriota bacterium
GGCTGCCCTTTGGGGACATCCTCCATACCGCCTTCGATATCGACGATTCTGACATCCGTATCCGGAAAAGGGATACCGATACTGCCGGCTTTGCTCATTCCCAGCAAAGGATTGGAAATGCCCAGTGAGGTTGTTTCGCTCATACCCCACCCCTCACCGTAGTTGATGCCCATATCCTGCACCTGTTCAATCAGTTCCAACGGCATGGGAGCTCCCCCGCTGTTGAACAGCCCTAATTTCTTGCCAAGCTCCAATTCGCCGGCTTTGGGATGATTGATTACGGCATTGATGAGGGTTGGAACTGCCGGGAAGAACGTAATGCGCTCGAAATTTCCCAGGATTCCCATGAATTCATCGATCTCGAAACGAGGCACCAGGATCTGGGTGGCGCAGTTGAACATGCCCCAGTTCAATACGACGATGGTGCCGTAAACATGGAAAAACGGCAAAATGGACATGACGTTGCGATTTTCCGGAGATGTCAGATCTGTAAACGCCGAACCCCATAGAGAGCATTGCAATGTGGCCGCAACCAAATTTGCATGGGTAAGAATGGCGCCTTTGGGCAAACCGGTGGTCCCCCCGGTGAACTGAATCAGGGCCGGATCATCCGGCATAATTTCAATCCGCGGCAACCGGGTACTGGAAGTATTTTCCAACAGCACAGAGAAATGATGCCAGCCTTCTTCAAGTTCCAATTCCCGGGGAGTGCTCTGCTCGAAGCCTTCGATGTAATCGGTCACCCGCGTAACCACCACGCGGGCGATATCCACTTGCTGGCAAAGGGGACGGATATTCGGCAACACCATGTCGAAAGTAAAAAGGGTGGAGACACCCGTATCAACGGTCAACGCTTTCAATTCATTAACCGTATACATGGGATTAAGGTTGACGACGACGGCACCCAGGTTCTGAGCGGCATAATAGGCAATGATATACTGGGGGCAATTCGGCAGGTGGATCCCGACCCGATCCCCCTTTTTAACACCTAGCGCGCTCATGGCATTGGCCATTCGCAAAACCTGCTGCCTGAGGTCCCCGAAGGTTATTTCAGTCCCGAAAAAATTTGTTGCAGGTTTGTTTGGAAAATGACTGGCCGGGATGTTTAAAAAATAGTGGGCAGGAACACGCGGATATCGAATGGTCAAAGGAACATTGTAGTCATAATGACGTTGCCAGGGTCTGTTATCCATTTTTGACCTCCTGTATTTCTATCCAACCTCATCCCGTTTATAATATCGCAAATTTTTGTCAATAGAATATTTGGCTTGACATTTTTTTGACCGGGGGACTAATTATGACAATCAAATCTCCGATGGGGATTTAAACGCTTCCTACCACCCCTGCTGGCACTGCGCCGGACCATTTTGTGCCGCGGCCTGCCCGGTTGATACCATAACAAAGCATGCTGAAGACGGCATTAGAGAAGATCATGTCTAAAGTAGATTTATCTGTCATCGGTACTAAAACAGAGCCGATTGTTTTTGAATACGCCTGGAAAGATGTTGTGCTGTATAACATCGGTGTCGGCGCCGATGAGAACGATCTTGCCCTGGTCTATGAAAGTGCGCCGGGCGGGCTTAACGTATTACCCAGTTTTTGTGTTGTGCCGGCCATGCGGGCTTTCCCATTTCTCGGGGACAACCTTGAGTGGTCGCTGATGCTTCATGGTGAACAGGTTATCCGTCTATCTCAACCGCTTGCGCCGGAGGGCAGGATTATTCAGGTTGGAGAGGTCTTGAATATCTATGACAAAGGCAAGGGCGCTGTTTACCGGGTTCGCATAAAAGGCCGGACGGAAAAAGAAGAAGACCTGTATGAGGCTGAATGGTCTATCTTTTACGTGGGTGCCGGCGGGTTTGGCGGAGACCCCGGACCAAAGGCGGAGAAAGTTGAAACGCCGGCGGGAGTTCAGCCGGATTTCAGTATCTCCGAGAAAGTCGCCGCCAACCAGGCCGTCATCTATCGACTCAGCGGGGATCCCAATCCGCTGCACCTCGATCCGGAGGCCGCCAAACGAGGGGGCTTCGACCGTCCGATTTTACATGGACTCTGCACATATGGTTTTGCCACCCGCGTGATCGTCAATGAAATTCTGGGCGGTGATGTCGCGCGTCTGAAAGAATTCAGTGCCCGCTTTTCTGATGTGGTTTATCCCGGAGATATATTGATGACCGAAGGCTGGCATTCAGGCAACGGGTACATTATCCAGGCCAGAACCGATAGAGCTATCGTATTAAGCCATGCCAGGGCGGTAATCGAATGAGCCTTAGAACCCTTCTCAAAAATGTGGGTTCTAGAAGTGGTTTCAAAATTCCAGCGCTGCCCGTGCGAGACATTATGATGCGGCACATGTTCACGGAAATCGAAGCCCATCTCAAAAAAGTGGATTAGGGTTCATGGCCCCGCTGCTGCGGGATTACACATCTTGATTTTAATAAACTAATGTGTGCATCAAAGCCCCGCTAAGCAGGATTACATGTCTGATTTAAACAGACTAATGTATGCATCAAGGCGTCAGGCCGATCGGGAAAGTGCAGTCCGCCTGAGGCGGATGAGCATTTACCGGGGGCTGTGCTGCACCTTATTGTTATAAAATCAGATGCGAATCCCGCGCAAGCGGGGCAATCCGCCTGCGGCGGACCATTGGACCCAAGATGGAGTTTTGAAACCACTTCTAATAAAAATCAGCAAACACCAGGGAAAGGAACACAAACATGATCATCGACGACATCAAAACCATTGCGGTTATCGGCGCGGGGAATATGGGGCATCAGATTGCAATGCTATGCGCGATTCATGGTTATAAAACCGTGTGCACGGACATTAACGCGAAAATTCTCAAAAAAGCAGAAAACTTCGCCGACACCTATCTCGCCGGCCGCGTAGAAAAAGAGCGACTGACCGAAGCGCAGGCCGGGGCCGCCAGGGACAGGATATCGTTCACCCCCAGCATGGAAGAATCCGTCAAAGATGCGGACTACGTCATTGAAGCCGTTCTGGAAGTCCTGGATCTAAAACGCAAGATCTTTGTCGATTTGGACAAGATGGCTCCGCCGCATGCGATCCTGGCAACCAACAGCTCGGCGATCATCAGCTCCAAAATCGCTGACGCCACCAAACGTCCGGAAAAAGTCCTCAATGTGCATTTTTTCAACC
>JARRLM010000561.1:0-4313 GCA_037386985.1 Acidobacteriota bacterium
CCCATGACCCTGGGGAGATATGTACGGATGAAGTAATCAGTGGGGTCGCTCAGATACTCTCCGTATTCTTCCTGCTTCATGAACTCCGCTTCCGCACACTGGTAGGACGTGTTTTCCGGTACGCCGTGACCGGGCCAGTGGTAGAGCTTGTAGTCCAGGATTTCCAGAACCTTGCCCGGCACGTAAAGTCCGGCGGATGCAGCGGCATCCGGCAGGAAATCCTCATGAACCTTCTTCATGGCCTTGCCGAGCTTCACGGTGTCGTACATGGCGTCCTTACAGCTGTATCCGGCGTAAAGGAAAGGATAGAATCCTGTCGCAATTGCAACGGGCAGCCGCTTGGGCTTTTTCATCTGGAATACGTCCGCAAACAACTGGGCGCGTTCCTTGTAACCTTTTTCAGCTTCCGGATCGGTAAATTCGATACCTTCGTGGTTTAACCAGGCTTCCAGACGCGCTTCACGTTTCTTATCGGGAGTTAACTTGTCGAAATTTTCCGGTTTTGGCATAGTTTTTCGCTCCTTATTTCGCTCCTACCCATCCTTTGGACAGTGTTACGGCTGCCATGGCATCTTTACCGTAGGCATCCGCTTTCGCGTATGCGGCAACGTTGTCGTCCATCTGCCCGCCGCCTATCATGATTTTCACGCTATCGCGTAAACCGGCGTCTTTCAGGGCCTGGACGGTATTCTTCATCGGGTCATAAGCGAGTGTCAGGAAGCCACTGAGTCCGACAACCTGGGGTTTGAATTCTTTGACTGCTTCAACAAACTTGGCGGCAGGCACATCCACGCCGAGATCCATCACGTCAAAGCCGTTGATATCGAGCATGAATACCACGATGTCCTTTGCGATATCGTGAATATCACCTTCGACGGTTCCGAAAACGATGCGACCGATTTTTTCCTGAGAGGCACCGCCAGAAGATTCAATCTTCGGTTTTACCAGTGCTCCGATCTGCCGCAGCATTTCGCCGGCCAGGATGAGTTCCGGTACGAAGCATTCGCCTGCTGCAAACCTGTCTCCAATGATGCCCAGGGCTTCGCGGCAATCATCCAGAAGGCCGAGCGGATCTGCCCCTTCTCCCAGCAGTTTCTCGGCAAGTTTCACTGCCTCTTCCTCACGCATGTCAACGACGAGATCAACTAATTCTTTCGACATATGCTCTCCTTTTTACTTCCATTGTGTAAATGTTATTCAGGAATACAAATCTTTACTTAAACGGATGTTACTTGTTAAAAACTCCTGCGCGAAATGCGCGAGTGTAATTCAGACAATGACGATCCTGATTCAGCAATAATTCAGTTGCCAGAATTGTGGTTTGAATATCCTGGCTGTTCGGATTGCAGATGGCACAGTCCAACCCCGCCTGTATGGACAGTGCGAGGAATACCCGGTTGATGAAAGTGCGGGCCGGCAGTCCGAACGAAATGTTGCTCAATCCGCATGTAATGTGAACTTCGGGAAATTTTGCGCGAATTTCGCGGATAGTGTCGAAGAAAATCAAAGCGTTTTCCTGGCCTGTCCCTATGGTCATGGCGAGCGGATCGAAATAGAGGCTATTGTCCTGTATATCCATGGAACGCGTCTTTTCCAGAACTCTGCCAATGGTGTCTATACGTTCTTCCTTCGTCTTCGGTATGCCTTTTTCGTCCATGGCCAGGGCAACTGCTGGGCATTTATGCTCGGCTACAATGGGAAAAACATCCAGACGTCCCGGCTCTAGGCTGATCGAATTGATCATGGGCGTCTTTTTGACAACCTTAATTGCCGCTTCCAGGGCCTTCGGATTTGCGCTGTCCAGCGATATTGGTGTGTCGGTCACCGCTTGAATGTTTTCGACAAGCCAGATGAGATCCTCGGGTTCACGTTGGGGGGCTGTGCCCGCATTGGCATCAAGCCAGGTGGCGCCGGCTTCCGCTTGTTCTTTGGCCAGGTTCTGAATAAAGTCCGCATCACGTTCCTGAATAGCCTGGGCTACTCGTTTCCGTGTCCCGTTGATTTTTTCTGCGATTATTCATTTCTTCACAGGCTAAGGCTGCGGCAGCGGATTAGGTGCGATTGACGCCTCTACGCTCGATCTAATGCTGTCAGCAAAAGGGTGCATCCGCGCTCGTCTACACAAATTTATTGTGAATCTCTGTGTGAAATTCAGACTCGGTCTCTCATGGCCTTCGGAGAGATGTTATAGAACAAAAAACAAAATGAATCCTGTCTTAATCCTCCCGAATTTTAAGGGTGTCTGTATCAAATATATCCTATCTACGTTAAGTTTTATAGGATATTCCCGTCAACTTAACAAGGGATTTTATTGAATATTTGGGATTTAGCCCGTATTTCTTACACGTGCCGTGTGGGTTGTGTTCCAATTATCGCCGGAAATGCGGTTGTTCCGCCTGTCTATTCAAAATAATCGGATATTATTGTGATGGTCAGGCTGGATATATGTGAAAGGGTTCGGTCGCCTAAACGCATTCATTGAACTGAAGCGCTGTGTGGGATGCCCTGTCTGTCGGGCTTTCACTGGAGATTGCCTGGGATTGACTTCAACCAATCCATAAAGTACTCTCAATGATAGATGAAGTCGAATTAATTGGAGGTAGGGTATGCCGAATCTGGGAACAACTGAGCTAATAATCATTCTGGTCATTGTAATTTTGATATTTGGTGTGAATAAAATTCCCAAGCTTGGTAAAGGTCTTGGGGAAGGCATTCGGAATTTTAAAGCCTCTCTCAAAGCCGGTCAGGATGAGCCTCAAAGTAAAGAAGGAAAAGGTTAAGCTACAGTTCTCCGGCGAAAATTTTACTGAATATGTCGCGGAACGATTTGACGAGTTTGTTCGGATTGCTATTGTAGGGGCAAGCCTTGTGTTCGCCCCTGCTAAGGCTGCTCCAGCCGATTAAAAACGATATTCCCCTTTTTAATCGTAACTATGCAATGGTTGACGCCAAAGAAATAGGGGAGTTCCCTGTAATCAGAGACTCCCATCAGAACAATATCCGCCTGTTTCCCCTCTTCAAGAGTGCCGATTTTATCGGAAAGGCCGAGTGAGTAGGCGCCGTTTATCGTAGAGGCAGTGATGGTTTCGGCCGGAGACATTCTCATCTTCTGACAGGCGAAGGCGAGAATAATCTGCATGTTCATGGTAAAACAGGTCCCCGGATTGAAATCGGTCGCCAATGCAACCGGAATCCCGGCGGCAATGAGTTCCCTGGCCGGAGCATGACGTTCCAGGCCCAGATTGAAAGCAGTCCCAGGCAACAGGGTAGCTAGAACCCCGGACTGTTTCAGCGCTTCTATGTCTGAATCGTTGATCCACCTGAGATGGTCTGCACTGCGAACTCCAAGTTCTGCGGCGAGTTTTGCTCCTCCATTCCGTCCCAGTACATCGGCATGGATCCGCATCCCAAGTCCCGCGGCCTTGGCTGCTGTCAGGACAGAGCGTGCTTCTTCCACGGAAAAGTAACCTTCTTCACAAAATATGTCGCAATATTGTGCCAGGCATTCCTGCGCAACGCGCGGAATCATGATTTGAATTAGATTCCGGACATATTCCTCTCTGGAATTGATGTGTTCCTCCGGAATGGCATGAGCGCCAAAGAATGTAGGTATGACCTCCAGTCGATTCCGTTCGTTAAGTGCAGACAGGATCCGAAGGCTTTTTAATTCATCATCCAGTGTGAGTCCGTAGCCGCTTTTTGCTTCTATGGTTGTTGTGCCGTGATTCAGAAATTGCCGGAAATTACGTTCGGTCTTTTCCAGAAGCTGTTCAAAGGTTGCTTCGCGGAATTGTTGCACGCTTTTGATGATACCTCCGCCTTCAGCGGCGATCTCCTGATAATTTTTCCCCTGGCAGCGAAAATCGAACTCTTCGATCCTGGCGCCGGCAAAAACCGGATGCGTATGTGAATCTACCAAGCCCGGGAGAGCGATCAGTTCCAGACCTACTCCGTCCAGTGTTTGATATCGTATGCCCGGTTCGCGAACCGGGAGGTCTTTGGTAGGACCGACCCATACGATACGGTCACCATGGATGAGGATAGCGCCGTTTTCGATGATTCCGAGGTCGGACATGGAATCCCCGACTCTGGGGATTGGGCCGTTACTCAGGGTGATGACCTGAGATATACTCTTGACAAGAAGCATTGGTTTCCTGGACGACGAGGTTATCGCTCTATGAATACATGAATTTCAAAATGAGAACATTATTATAAAATCCATAACAATCTATGTGAAATCAGGATTGTCCGCGAAGTTCTCTAACGATTTTTTGTGCAACGGAGCGAGCTTTGTCCAGCTCTTCGGGGGCGAA
>JARRLM010000562.1:0-3847 GCA_037386985.1 Acidobacteriota bacterium
ATTCGCACCGCTATCCAGACGCTTAAAATGAAGAACACACATCCCCCCGCAGCCATATTAAATTTCCTATACTTCTCATCCAGAAATGAAACGGCCAGAAGAGCCAGGTCCGCCCCGATCAGATATGAGAAAATGACCCCCGGGCGCATTCCGATGCTGTCAATGGCGACCAGGGACAATGTGAACAAAAAGGTGACAAACGGTAATGCCACGGCTGATCCTGCCAGCCAATGATCCGAGCGTTTGATCTTTTTCGCATACCATGATGCACAGCAAAAAAGCACATTAAACCAGAGATAGACCGCCATCGCCGTGAAGACCTTTTCCGGCTTGAAATACTCCATGGACCACCAGAGCATTGTAAAAACGGTGCCGGTTCCTCCAAGCGCAGCCAGGAAATTCCACTTTCTATGAAATGCAACCATGAAGAGACCGATGTTCAGGAATGTGATATAGCTGAAAAGTGCAAACGGCTGATCCTGCCAGGTTGACAGCAGCGGCGGCGTTAAAAACCCGCCTACCATCCCCAGCACTGCAATAACAATGGCGTTCATTCCGACCGCAAGGATGAATGCTCCGGCCGTAATCAACGCCATCAGGACAAATGTGAAAAAAGGGCTGAATACAGGGAAATGATAGATGAAATTGGCCGCAAAACTGGAAGCATAGAGAATCACGATACCGGTTGCACACAACGTCTGGGCGGTAATTTCATACATTTTATGTTTGAGGTGCAGGCCGCCGGCAATCAGCCCCGATCCGCAGATGAATCCCAACGCAACACGAACGGCTGGTGATATCAGGTTGTGATCGAAAGAGTACTTGAGCAGGAATATAAAACCTATGAAAAGGGACAAGCCTCCCACCCAGGCGAACATTTTTGCCCCCAGGAAGTTTTCCCAGTTGATACCTCGATCAGGTATCCATTTTTTCGTCTCCTGCATATCTACGGCAGCCTTTTCTTTCTCTGGAAGCTGTTCCTGCGGCTTCACGGGTTGGGTATATCCGGAAACAGGCATGGGCGGACTTTTCTGTTTTTCCGCTTCAGGAGCAGGCATCGACGGACCGGCATGTCTGCTTTCATCCCCGGAGGTTTCAATACCTTTCAAATCCGCCCTGGTTCCATCCAGACCTGCATCCAACGGTGTTTTTAATTCGGCAAGCTGTCTTCTTAAGAACTTAATTTGCCTTTTGAGGGATTCAAGAAACCCTTTCAGCTCCCTGATCTGGGACGACTGGTGGTAAACCTTCAAGAATAACAATACCAGCAGTAACGTAAGAATTATGTACATAGGAACCCCGTTTCATGGTCTTGCCAGGTTTCGGCCCCGCTTATCCTATAGCCGTAATCGGATCAGTCTCGCAGATAGAGAAACGCAACTGGAGTGCCAATGAGTCAAAATGTACATAAACAGTGCATATAAAGTATGTTGTACAAATCTATCCCGTGCCGCGTAAACACAGTGATCCCGAAAACAAGGCATTCTTTGTATTTTGGCTATGCATTTTGTGTCTATCTTACTCTCACAAAAAGAAAGGTACTTCAATAACTATATTCAGTGTTAGGAAAGATTTGTGTAACCGTTTCGTGACGAAAGGCAAATGGAATATTAAGTAATAGGTATGATGTTTTTCTCTCCTCCCCCTCTGAAAAAGGAGATGTTGGAGCTGTAATGAAACGACTCAACGATTTAAAATTTTTTATTGCGCTTTTTCTATTGGGAGCAGTCTGGTTCTTCCTCTATTCCGGATCAGAAAAAGTGATGGGAGATGCATCCAAAATGACGGACGTTGCTCCACTTGAGAAAACGGACAAACAATGGCGGGAAATTCTGCCTTTAGATCGCTTCGGTATTCTTTTCAAGGAAGAAACCGAACCTGCATTTTCAAGCGACCTCAACAACGAAAAGCGTCCGGGTATCTTTATATGTGCCGCCTGTTACCAGCCGCTTTTCAAATCGGATACAAAATTTGACAGCGGAACCGGGTGGCCGAGTTTTTTCGACCACATCCCGGGAATGCTCGGCACAAAACTGGACTTCAAGCTCATATACCCCCGAAAGGAGTATCACTGCAGCCGCTGCGGCGGCCACCAAGGTCATGTCTTCAACGACGGTCCTCCGCCCACGGGTAAGCGTTACTGTAATAACGGCCTCGCTCTGATTTTTGTACCTGAAGGCATGCCGCTTCCGGCATTAAGGAACTGATTATGATAAAACAACTGTTTCCTGCACTGGCGCTTGTACTTTTGCTATGCCCGTCATCCGCCCTCGCTGAAGATCATTACAAAACAGCTACCTTCGCGGGAGGCTGCTTCTGGTGTATGGAACCCGCATTCGATAAAATCGACGGCGTTCTGTCTACGACCCTGTAGCCGTCAACCGGCAGTTCTGCGATACAGGCAGGCAATACCGTTCCGCCATCTTCTTCCATGACGAGGAGCAGCGCCTCCTGGCGGAAGCATCCAGGTCGGAGCTTGAATCCTCGGGGCGATTCAAGAAAAAGATTGCCACTCAAATCGTTGCTGCCGGAGAATTCTGGCCGGCGGAAGAATACCACCAGGATTACTACAAGAAAAATCCTATCCGCTATAAATTCTACCGCTTCACCTGCGGCCGGGACAAACGCCTGAAAGAAATCTGGGGTGAAGACGCAGGCAGGTAAAACGAATTCTCCTGAATACAAACATTTCGTTAGATGAATGCCGGACGCAACAAAAATGTCGACAGACGCAACCGTTTATGAAAAATAATACGGTATGCGCAACAGGAGACCTTTATACCTCTCAATAATTTCTACTTTCATATTCTTCGAAGGCGCAGTTCAATCGGGCCCTACCCAGAGTGCGGCCTTTTCGGATCCTTTCGCGCAACAACCAACCCGCACATCCACTATCCGAAGCAGTACAAATCTTGTACTCGTCCCTGTATCTGTCAGAGATGCATCCGGCCGGCCGGTTACAAACCTTCGGATTGAAGATTTCAGGGTCCTGGAAAACGGCAAGGCCGCAACACTGCAGCACCTGGGGAAGCCGGAATTAACGAAATTGGAAATTGTCCTGGTTTTCGATATTACCAGCAGTACTTGGTACTATTTTGATATTGTAAAAGAATCTGCTACAGGATTTGTGAAGTCGATCTTTCGTCCCGGGGATGCCGTCTCCATAATCGGAATATCCTCCCCTCCTGAAATACTGCTCGAACGAACGGAATCCTTTTCCGGAGTCCTGGATGGTTTGAACCAGCTCCGAAGGGGTGCCGCAACAGCATTTTTTGACGCTGTCGTTGCGGCAACCCGGCTGTTTCCCGCCCACACAGACCCGGAAACCAGGCACGTCATGGTCGTACTCTCCGACGGCGAAGATAACTTCAGCATCTGGAGACTGGAAGACGCTCTGGAACGGATTCATAAAACAGACGCCGTTTTCTATTCTATCAACCCGGGCGCGTCACTGGACCGCCTCAACAAGGTCAGCCGGCGCGGTCAGCAATGGATGGATACCCTTGCAGACCAGACGGGCGGAACGGCATTCCTTGCAGACAGCTTCGAGGACCTGGACTCGATATACGACCGCATCGCGGAAGAATTGCAGGTACAGTATCTGCT
Organism: Acidobacteriota bacterium; assembly: GCA_037386985.1. Taxonomy (GTDB): domain Bacteria; phylum Acidobacteriota; class UBA6911; order UBA6911; family UBA6911; genus UBA6911. The sequence goes on from JARRLM010000562.1 coordinate 3,607, forward strand.
GAGCTACTACTCCCCCAATTCCGAAACGGATGACGGATTCCGAACCATCACCGTTACCCTGCCTGAACATCCGGAACTGAAGGTACGCGCCCGCAGGGGGTACTACACCGACGATGTATCCCGATAAAAAGGAACAATAGATGGATTTCATTGATATCATAACGATACTGATCACCCTCGCCGCTCTCTTCAGTTACCTGAATCACCGCTTTTTTCGTCTTCCCACCACCATCGGCCTGAT
>JARRLM010000563.1:0-3261 GCA_037386985.1 Acidobacteriota bacterium
ACCCGTATTCGACCTGGATTCCGTCAACGGTCTCCGCCTGGTAAAGGAAATGAACCGGGGGTTGATGCGCACGATCATGCGCAAACCCACTCGTCTCGGATCGACACACTTCTTCGCCGGTGTCGCCTTTTCCCCTTTCAAACAACTGGAAGCGGAGGTCAGGGGTCAGTTTTACAAAATGAAGAAGAAAGTGGAAGCCGGAGCGGACTTTGTGATAACCCAGATCGGTTACGACGCCCGCAAACTTCACGAATTCCTGACGTGGCTCGACAGCCGTCAGTATTCAATCCCGGCCCTGGCCAGCATCTATGTCCTCTCTTACCCGGTAGCCAGGGCCATGCAGGACAACCATGTCCCCGGGTGTGTGGTAACAGAGAAGCTGCTGCGGCAGCTTGCCTCGGAAGCGGAAAGCAACGACAAGGGAAGACAGGCGCGTTTGAACCGGGCGGCGAAGATGTATGCGATCGTTAAAGGGCTGGGATTCAAAGGGGCCTATATAAGCGGGCAAAACATGCCGATTGAAAACCTGGAGTACATCGTCGCAAAGGGAAATGAACTTGCGGGCGGATGGCGCGACCTGCTGCCGGAATTTGACTACCCGCAGGAAAACGGGTTTTATTTCTTCACACGGGATAACGACACGGGATTAAACACTTCGGTTCCGGCCCGCAAAATCCAGAAACCTGCCCATCCGCCGGTTTACCAGATTTCCCGGCTGTTTCATGCCCTGTGCTTCGAACCCTCGAGCCCGTTGTTCAAGCCGCTTCAAAAGTTCATGAAATATGTGGATTCCTCCCCGCTTTTTTACAGGTTCTTTCATTCGTTTGAATCCTGGGTCAAATCCCTGTTTTACAGCTGCAAGGATTGCGGCGACTGCGCACTGTCCGATGTCGCCTATCTGTGCCCTGTATCCCAGTGCCCCAAGGATCAGCGCAATGCGCCGTGCGGCGGAAGCTTTCAGGGTTGGTGCGAGGTTTACCCCAATGACAAGCTGTGCGTCTGGGTGCGCGCATACGCACGGCTGAAATCCCGGGGGAGGGAGGATGAGATAGGCGAAACTATTGTTCCACCGTGCGACTGGAACCTCTGGCAGAGTTCATCCTGGGTCAACTATTTCCTGGGCAGGGACCACAGCGCGAGAATGAAAGGCATAAAGCCGCCGGACTCAAACGACAGTGGAGATTCAAACTAACCAATGTACGTGAGAAGGTCGAAGGTCGAAAATTCCTATTACGGCAATGTTTCGATTTCGGTCCGGCACTGTACAACTATCGTCAGATGACGTTCGCACGTTCAGACGTTTAGATACTCGGTCTTCCAAACGTCCAAGCGTATTCACCGGTATTCTCTCCGGAGCGGCGCCTACCCGGCTTCCAGGTCGAATTCCATCATATCGAACCAGAAGCCCATACCTTGAACGGAATCAATCTCTGCCTGAACAATGGCAACATGCCCTTCCTCAATCTCCAGGAAACGGGAAAAAAGCTCCTGCCCCTCTCCTGATAGTTCGGACACCATCTGTCTATAAAATCCGGAAGTCTGCTTCTCCACCTCAAAGGCACTCTCAAGGTACTCAATTTCATTTGTAGCGGGTTTCCTGCTTTGCACCGATTGGGCAATGCGCTGCCGTCCCTCGGCGATACGCTCCCTGTTCGGCACGATGGTTGAAAGTTCCTGGATGTCAATCCGGCCTTTCTCCAACCATTCATCCAGCCGGTGCTTGAGGTAGCTTACGTGCTCCGCTTCCTCTATGGACAGCTGCTTGAAAACCCGTTTCCCTACCGGATCGGCAATTTTATCCACCGCGTCCGCGTACACCTTATACACTTTCTTTTCAAACTCCAACGCTGTTTGAATTGCCTCGTCCAAACCCATCGTCATTGAATACACCTCCCCAACTATTATAGCAAATTCATCCCCTGTTTATAGAAATCAGACCTTCCCTTTACCCTGCCGTATCAGAACGGGTTCATCCTGTGTCAAATCAATAACCGTTGACGGCTGCACACCCCCCTGTCCGGCGTCGAGGAAAAGATCCACACTTCGAGCGAAAGTTGATTCGATAACATCGGGATCTCCTATGTAATCCTGATCCGGTAAACAGGCGCTGGTGCTGATTACGGGATTCCCGAATTCGGCCAGCAATGCACGGCAGACAGTATTGTCCGGAACCCGTATGCCGACAGTTTTTCTTTTCTCCAGCAGGACCCTGGGAACCTGCCGGGTGGCGTTCAGGATGAAAGTGTAGGGACCTGGAAGAAGGTGCCGCATGATCTTGTACGCAGCATTGGAAACATACGCATATTCCGAAATCCCCTTCAAGTCAGGACAGATGAAACTCAGATACCGGCGTTTATCGTATGGATGTTCTTTTCATATAAATGAATAAAGCTTAAGGCTGCTTAACCTCCGTTTTAGCCATATCTTCAATGAAAGTTGCAATAGCTGAATGATCCAGTTCTGCGCGATCATTATTCATGAGTGAAACCAGAACCTGCTGAACCAGGCTCGTAAATGGAAGGGAAACCTTCATCGCTTCGGCTGCTGAGAGCGCATTGCGCAGGTCCTTCTGATGCAGCCGAATCCGAAACCCGGGTTTAAAATTCCGCGAAATCACCATGGGTGCCTTTGCATTCAAAACCGTGCTCCCGGCCAGCCCTCCTTTTATAGCATTAAAAACAACATCCGGGTCGAGCCCGGCTTTTGTAGCCAGAACCAGTGCCTCACTCATTGCTGCGATATTTACGGCAACGATTATCTGGTTCGCCAGTTTTGTAACATTACCTGCACCGACCGGCCCTGTCAGAACCGCGCTCGCACCCATGACCTCAAACAGAGGCAAAATCCTCTCAAACACATCCTGCTTGCCGCCCACCATAATGGCCAGGGTTCCATCGACCGCCTTGGGTTCCCCGCCGCTGACTGGGGCATCCAGGAATTCGACCCCTTTTTCGGCGCAGGCCTTTCCTACCTTCTGGGCTACAAGGGGGCTGATCGAACTCATGTCGACAAAAACGGAACCGGGGTTCGCTCCTTCCAGAGCCCCGTCGGAACCCAACACAGCGGCCTCGACCTCCGGGCCGTCGGGGACCATTGTAAGGGTCACCTGAGAGCGGGATGCCACATCTTTTGCGGAGGCTCCGGCTTCCGCGCCGCCTGCAACCAGTGCACGAACGTGTTCCTCCAGAATATCGTAAACGACCAGTGTATGACCCGCCTCGAGCAGGTTGCGCGCCATGGGTTTCCCCATAATTCCCAAAC
>JARRLM010000564.1:0-2592 GCA_037386985.1 Acidobacteriota bacterium
GCCCGCATGCGAGTCGGGCGTGGTCAGTGAGACCTGCGCCTGACCGAGCGGTCTGCCGTTTAGATCGAGTACAAGCCCGCCGATCTGCGTGCCTGCGTCCGCGACGCCTGCGCTGGCAACGAGTGTGCCGGCCAGGCAGGAAAGGTACCGGGTGAATGTCATGATCGTTCCCTCCTGTCCCGTGCGCAGAGCTTAACCGGAAGGTGAACAGGTTCAAAATAGCGGCGATGGCCCGGCCCACGGGGAAGCCTGATGCCGATCGAGAACACGAATAAAGGGGTTACTAGCAGTCATGAGCAAGAAGAGCCTGGAGGACTTGTTACAGTCCGTCGACAATCCAGTCCACATGTTGCGGAATTCGCAGATCGGGGCTTACATCTATCCTGTGGTTCCTCCCGAGTTCAATCCGCACATTCACGCCCTGGTTGCCGACGGCGTGTTCCTGCCCTCCGGTACCTTCCGGGTGTTGCGGTGCTCCGTGAGGCGCTGCGACACAAGGTATTGCATTTCTTGTGTTCCGAAGGTGTGTTGGAGACCGGACTCGCTGAACGCATACTCCAGTGGCGTCACTCCGGCTTCTCGGTGCACAACCGCATCCGCAGCAAAGCCGCCGACGCCAAAGGCCGGCAACGTCTCGCCCGCTACATGATTCGCTGTCCCTTCGCCCTCGAGAAGATGCGCTACGACAAGAAGTCCGCCATGGTCATCTACCGCTCCAAGCTGCACGCCACCCTGAAACGCAACTACCAGCTGATGTCGGCGCTCAAGTGGCTGCGCATGCTCATGAACCACATCCCCGACAAGTATGAACATCTCGTTCGTTACTACGGCTACTACTCCAACAAAGCCAGTAACAGATCATGATGGGAACCAGGGGCAGCGGATTCAGAACAACGGATATGTCTGATTTAAATTGTTTTTCCACCTGTTTGCCGCTGAAAAGATGCACCAGGTCGTCAAAAAGGCCCGTATATTCGTCAGCCACCCGTTTCATGGCCTCCTCGCATCGCTTATGAAAAAGCGCATGGCGTTCCTTGCCTTCCTTAAGCTCTCTGAAGGAAACCCAGTTACCAGAAACCGGCAGGCCTCTTCCGTGCAGCACATAATCAAGAAACGGCACCGCCACCCATGGATTAATATGAATGTCTGCGGATAGTTCTCCCCGGGTACCGACACTCAAGTCTTTGCCCATCACCTTGAGCGTCAGCTTATTACCTGAAAACCTGGCGCCCACTCTCTTGGCGGCTGCGGCAAGATCAGCTCCGGCAATCTCGGCGGCCAGGTTTTCCAGAAAATCCTGTCCTTCCCGAAAAACGTTGTCCCGGTGGTCGTCCCCGCCGGAGTAGCGCTCAATCGTTTCCCGATCCAGTTTCGGGCATTCGGATATCATTTTTTTGCCTTGGAAAACTGCTCCGGCAAATGCCAGGCAGGTTTTCTCACCGCACTGCTGACAATTGGATTTGTCGAGCAGTTGAAAAATTTCCATGGCATGTTTTGGTTCTGGCATGAAAGCCCTCCCGTTTCAAAGGTGTACCATTGATAATATACAACAGAACCTGGGAATTTCATCTACTGCACCTGTTTTGATGCGGGGTCAGGGATTCACCACAACAGCGTCAGGCGATTATCCCTGTTCAATTGAACACGGGTTTCAAAGGTCGCCCCTGTCTTATTTAAGATCTCCTTCAGCCTTTTCGCATCCACTTTTGAAGCCCGATTGATTTTGAATCTTCTTATTTGAGTCGGTGTCATCTGTAAAGACAAAAGCTTCCCGGTCGATCGGTCAAGCGTGGCAAAATACATCAGCGATAGATCCCCTCTAAATTCTTCATAACCGCCGATTCCTTCATAATCATTCAGAAAATCACCGCAACCGTAAAGGATGAGTTTGTTTCTGTACACTTCAATCGCTTTGACATGGTGCGATGAATGCCCGTGAATAATATCGACACCACCATCGTCGATCAGGCGATGGGCAAACCGGATTTGCCTGCGGGAAATATCATAGTCCCAGTTTGCGCCCCAGTGGATGGAGGCCACGGCAATATCACCTTTGCGTTTGGCTTTGCGTACCTTTGTTATTACGGCCCGCAACGTACGGTCACTCAGATCCTTTAACAAATAGACCCCGGCCTGATTTTCCCCGGCTGCCCAGCTGAAAGGAATTCCGCTGGATGTCAGACCGAATGAAAAGAGGATTACTCTGTTTTTGCTTGTGATGTTGACCACTGCCGGCGTCTGAGCCTCGTACAGGTTTCGACCGGCGCCGGCGCTTTTTATTCCTGCTTTCTTCAGGGAATCCAAAGTTTCCAGAAGGCCGGAATACCCCCAGTCCAAAACGTGATTGTTGGCCAGAGTGCAAACATCGATCCCGGCTGCATTTAGACAGGCGATATTTTCCGGATGCATCCGATAATGAATACCCTTTCCCGGCCAGTAATCGCTACTGGTTGTAACGGCTGTTTCTAAATTAACCAGCCTTACAACCGGCGATACACGGTCCAGTTCATTGATGGCGTCGCCCCAGATATAGGCAAAGTCGACCGGCCTGGGGATACGCCCACTGGCCTGCTCGGCAATTTCGACATATCC
>JARRLM010000565.1:0-3456 GCA_037386985.1 Acidobacteriota bacterium
TATAACGAAGGAAACAGCAAACTCGAGTCCCTCTATCCACAGGAGAGGGTTGATCAAGGCCGAGGCCGGGTACTGGATGAAGAAACAAGCCTGGTCCTGATCGATCTGCGGCGGCAACTACCAGAGGCATCGGTGCCGGAGTTGATTCGGATCCTGCGAAAGCGGCAGTTAGTCCCGGAAGGAACGCCTTTGTGTCAGACTACCGTGTATCGTTTTCTCCATCGCTGCAACCTGATGAAGAAACAAGCACCGCCGTCAGTGGACCGGCGCAAGTTTGAAGCGGAATCTCCCAACGATCTTTGGCAGTCAGATGTCATGCATGGTCCATTGCTGTATTGCGGCGATAAACGGCGCAAAAGCTATCTGATTGCATTCATTGACGACCATTCCCGGCTGATTCCTCATGGTCAGTGTTATCCTTCCGAAGGAATCGCCGCCTTCATGGACAGCTTCTCCCGGGCGCTTCAGAAAAGAGGTCTGCCGAGAAAGCTCTATGTCGACAACGGATCGGCATTCCGCTCTCGCCAGTTGGAGTTCACCACTGCTTCTTTGGGCATCGCGTTGATTCACGCCAGGCCGTATCGGCCCCAGGGAAAAGGAAAGATAGAAAGATTTTTCAAAACAATACGAACTCAGTTTCTGCCCTTCTTCAAAGGAGAAACCTTCGATGATATCAATCTCGCCTTCAGCCTTTGGGTCGATGAGCAATACCATCGGCGGCCTCATTCCTCGACCGGACAAAGTCCTTTTAAGCGCTTTACATCCAATATGCAGTGTCTGCGGAATGCGCCTGAGAATCTAAGCGACTATTTCCGTAAAATGGTCCGCCGCCGGGTCAACAAGGACCGTTCGCTCGTAGTGGACAAACGGCTGTTCGAAGCGCCGGTAGAGCTGATCGGCCGTCGGGTGGAAGTCCTCTACCACGAACGTACTCCCGAACAGGTGGAGATTCACTCTGACGGTCAGTCTTACGGACTGCTGCGCCAACTGGACGTGCACGTCAACAGCCGTGTCAGGCGGGACAAGAACAACCAGATCGAACTGGCGGAAACCAACGCTCCCTGTCAGTCGGGCCGGTTGTGGGAGAGTTGATATGGAAAAAAGCTATCGACACTACTTCGCCTTGCAGAAAGAGCCTTTCGTCTCGAATATCTCTCACCAGGATATTCTGGTAACGCCTGTGATTGCAGGAGTACAGGACCGTTTTCACTATGCTTTGCGGCTGGGAGCCATTGCGCTGGTCACCGGTGAGATCGGCAGCGGAAAATCCACCGCATTGCGCTACTGTATCGGAGGATTGCATCCATCGGAATACCGAGTACTGTTCGTTACCGCCTCTTCGGGCTCGATCCTGGAACTTTACCGCCAGATCCTGGAAACGCTGGGCATTGAGAATGTCGGCGGCTCCCGGGCAAAAATGACCCGTCGTATCCGACAGGAGATCCTGGATGTGGTGCAGGGCAAGAAAATGAAGGTGGTTCTGGTGATCGACGAGGCATCCCTGTTGCGTCTTGAAGTCTTCGCTGAACTGCACACCCTGACTCAGTTCGACCAGGATTCCAAACCGTTTTTGCCGGTCATTCTGGCAGGACAGGCCAATCTGACCGACAATCTTACCTATCGCAACAGCCAGCCGCTGGCCTCCCGCGTAGTGGCCCGATGTCACCTCAAGGGGATTGATCGGACGGCCATGGAAGCCTATCTTCGCCATCACCTGAAAATAGCCGGCGTCGAACGCATGTTGTTTGACGAACCCGCTGTCACGGCCATCCAGCAGGGCTCCGGAGGTCTTTTTCGAAAGGCCAATCATCTGGCTCGAGGCGCTCTCATAGCCGCTGCCAAAGTAAAGGCCACCCTGGTCGATGCGGAGCACGTTCGTCTGGCAAACACGGAAATCTTTTAAAATCAAACAGGAGTAATGGATGAATATCTATGAAGACGAAGAACTGGAACAGAAACTGGAAGAACTGACCAACCTGATAGGAAGGTTGGTCCTGGATATGCTCCTCATAGGCCTGCGAAAGACCGTGGCTGAAAACCAGATTTTCAGCGAGTTGGCGGAGACAAAGTATCCAATTGAACAAAAATAAGATTCGTTCTGAAAGCAGTTGGAATGGGGGGCGGCTCACGCCGCCTCTTCAAATATCGAATAGTCCGAATATTGTTGGAATTTACTGGTATGTTCCAGATAATCAGGAAATCCAAGCCCATTTATTTGGGGAATCAACAGGCCCTCACTTCAGGAGTGCTTTTGAAGATGTGAAGGTGAGGTGATTGGCGATGAGCCTGCAAACACCGATTAAGATCCGGACACTTCAGGAACTTCACACTAAAAGGTACAAGCCTCAGCCTGTGCAACGCGTAATGATACCGAAGCCGGGAGGAGGCGAGAGGCCGCTTGGCATTCCAACTATTCGGGATCGAGTGGTTCAAGCGGCTGCCAAGATGGTGTTGGAGCCGATTTTCGAGGCGGATTTGGAACCTTGTGCCTATGGTTATCGACCGAAGCGAAGCGCGAGCGACGCCATCAAGAGAGTGCACATGCTTCTCTGCCAGGGGTATACGGATGTCGTTGATGCCGATTTGTCTAAATACTTTGATACGATCCCACACCGGGAACTTATGCAATGTGTGGCCCGGCGAATTGTCGATCGGGAAATATTGCGTCTTATCAAGACGTGGTTGAAAGCTCCGGTCGAAGAGTGGGACGAAAAGGGGAATCGAAGAGTGACTGGGGGAAGGAAGAGCAGCTGTGGAACTCCGCAAGGCGGGGTTGCCAGCCCAATGCTTGCCAATCTCTACCTGAATCGATTTCTGAAGTATTGGCGGATCACTGAACGGGGAACAGCTTTCCAGGCCCATATAGTCACTTATGCTGACGATTTCGTGATTCTTACACATCATCATGCGGTGGAGGCACGGAATTGGACGGGGAAAGTGATGAGCTGTTTGGGACTGACCCTGAACGAGGCCAAGACGAAACTTCGGGATGCTCGGCGGGAAAGCTTTGACTTTCTTGGATATACGTTTGGGCCGCACTGCTATCGGAAAGATGGTCATTGGTATATGGGAGCCAGCCCGTCGCGAAAAAGTGTGGCGCGCCTGCGGCGGAAAATTAACGAAGTTCTGGTACCGGGAAACAAGGATTCCTGGCCAGAAGTCCGAGATCGGCTGAACCGCATTCTTCGCGGTTGGTCGAACTACTTCAGCCATGGCACCAGGTTTCAGGCATACCGAGCGGTTGATAATCACGTTGCTGGGCGTGTTCGTCGTTTTCTGAGACAGAGGCAGAAATTGCATACGCGTGGTATTCACGCCCTGCCGAGCGAGGTGATTTGGGGTTTGCTGGGAGTAATACATCTGCGCTCCGTACACCTTAATGATTATCCGAGAGTCCGGCGATGAATCCTGTCGGAGAGCCGGATGCGGGAAATCCGCACGTCCGGTTCGATGAGC
>JARRLM010000566.1:0-2733 GCA_037386985.1 Acidobacteriota bacterium
ACACGCGTGCCCAGACGGAACGTGCTGCTGATTCGCGGGACTCCCATTTGGTGGAGCGTTTCATGGCATTCCTTCACAGCCTGCATGACCGGATCCCATTCGCCCTCTATATTGGTACCGTAGGCATGCAGCTTGGTGTTCAAACCTGCTTTTGTGAAAATCTTTTCACAGGCGGCGATGTAGGATCCGAGACTCACTCCGACTCCTATCGGTACGATGCAAAGATCGACAATCACCTTCATGGATTTACCTCTTTCGGAAAGAACTTGTTAGCTAACGACATTCTGTTTGATGCCTCATTAATATTCCGTCCAAAAGGAGTCAGAAGCAAGAAGCCAGTATCGTGTTCAACAGAAAGTGGCTATGAATTCTGGCAGCTGACTTCTCGCTCCTACAAGGTCAGGTTTTTATCATCGTTTAAAAGACATGCACATTCGGAATAGCTATCGGGGTCGATATCGAAACCGACTGCGACTGCAATACCGAAAGCTAGCGGGGTCTATATCGAAACCGACTGCGACTGATATACCGAAACCGACTCCGATAATGCTGTTCGTGCCGCTTTGAGCAGCTCATATACTCAAGCCTCCGGCTCTTTCGGAGGTCCTATGACTGGGTTTTATGTTCCCGCGCTAAAGTTTTCTGAATGCTATAATCGACGGATATGCGGAATTCAAGCGATGCCGGAATATCCCTGGCCAAAGCGTTGCATGTCGGACATGGCGACGTGGTTTCCTTTGTGGGCGGCGGCGGCAAAACAACCTCCATGTTCCGGCTGGCCGGGGAATTAAGTGCATCCGGCTTGCGGGTTCTTACAACGACAACGACCCACATCAGTGAGGAACAGGTCCATTTATCACCCGCATCCATACGTCCTGAAGAAATAAAAAATTTAGGGAATCATCTCGATCGGTTCGGGCAATGCCTTCTTGTCGGCCCGCCGGACGGTAAAGGGAGTGTCCTGAGTATCCACGCGGACATGATTGCCGTTTTAAAAGAACGCCCGGATATCGACTGCATCCTTGTCGAAGCGGACGGAAGCAAGTCGCGCCCGTTCAAGGCGCCGGGAAGCCATGAACCGATCGTCCCCGCCTTCACGACCGTCCTGGTGCCGATAGCTGGATTGAATTCGCTGGGATGCCCTCTGGATGATTCGACTGTCCATCGTCCGGAAATCGTTGCTTCTCTGGCGGGTTCCCGCATCGGGAGTCCCATTGCACCTGAAACCGTTGCCAAGGTTCTATCCCATACCTGTGGCGGCGCAAAAGGCCTGCCGTCGGGGGGCCGTCTGGTACCGCTTTTGAACAAGGTTGATAAAGTTGGGATTCGAATGGCGGATGAAGTTGCCGTAAAACTTCTGAAATATTCCAATGTGGATTCTGTCATTGTCGGTTCGATGGACAGGGATCCTCCGGTACGGGAGGTATGGATTCCTACCGCGGGACTTGTCCTGGCAGCCGGGCAGGCGACCCGATGCGGGTCCCTGAAGCAGGTCCTTCCATGGAAGGACACAACTCTGGTTGCGCATGCCGCGCGCGCAGCCGCAGAAGCCGGACTGGATCCGGTCGTTGTCGTGGTCGGGTATGAGTCGGAGAAAGTGATCGAAAAACTGAAAGGGCATCCGGTCCGTGTAGTGAACAATCCGGAATTCGCGGCGGGCCAGAGCACTTCCCTTCGCGCCGGCATTGATGCCCTGCCCGAACGCCCGGGCGCCGCCCTGTTTCTTCTTGCGGACCAGCCGTTGATCGATGCCGGGATTATTGAGACAATTCTCTCCGCCCACAGGAAAACCTTGGCTCCGATATGCGTTCCCGTATTTGAAAGACAGAGGGGGAATCCTGTCCTTTTTGACAGGTCTCTTTTCCCCGAGCTGCTGAATCTGAAAGGAGACACGGGGGGGCGTGAGCTGATAGAGAAGTATCAGGATGCGCTTGTAACAGTGCCTGTCGGAAACGCCGCAGTTTCAGATATCGATATACCCGAAGATTACCAACGACTTATCGGCAGATTGTAGGGTCAGGCGCATGGACTGTCATTCTTGGTGCCTTTGCGTTTAATTTTTTATCGTTTATTGAGAGGAATTCACTATGAAAGCTTCATCCGTTTTTGAGTGCCAGCATTGCGGGTATGCATCCGCGAAATGGCTGGGGCGATGTCCCGACTGTGGAAGCTGGAATTCCTTCGTAGAAGAAAAGCGTGGCGGCTCCAGTGTAGTTTCTCTGATAAATCGAAAAGACGTGAAGGTGACACGGCTGATGGAAGTGTCTACGGAAGAAGCCCCGCGTTTTCCCACCGGCAACACCGAGTTTGATCGAGTCCTCGGAGGCGGTATCGTCCCCGGATCGCTGATTTTACTTGGCGGGGAGCCGGGTGCCGGCAAATCGACGCTTCTTCTTCAGATCGCACACAATCTTCAGACGCTGGGAGAGAGGATACTCTATATTTCAGGGGAAGAGTCCGCGCGGCAGATCCGACTCAGGGCGGACCGGCTGGAAGTTGTACCGGCAACCGGATCCGCAGAAACGAAGGGCGATATTTTCATCGTGGCAGAGTCTAATTTTGAAGGAATCATCTCAGCCATTGAGGAACATAAACCCTCGGCCGTTGTAGTCGATTCCGTACAGACAACATTCTCGGAAACACTCGATTCCGCCCCCGGAAGCATCAGACAGGTGCGGTATGTCGCAGGACAGTTTCTTAACCTCGCCAAATCACACAATTTGCCTGTTTTTC
>JARRLM010000567.1:0-2902 GCA_037386985.1 Acidobacteriota bacterium
GAAACCGGTGGTTGCAGCAAGTTCAAAACTTAACAGCGTGAGGGCAGGGGAAGATAAAACTCTCAATTCATTCTTTCAATCCATGGCTATGGATTTCCCCTTCCCCCGTCCTTCCAGACCGATTATAATAACCTCACGTTTTACAAAGATTCAACAAACAGGAAGTAGCATGTAACAAACCTCTGCGCGGAGGGACGCATGCCTGAGATCGGCCGGACGATTTCGCATTACAGGATCACAGGAAACCCGGGTAAAGGCGATATGGGCAAAGCCTATTTTGCCGACGACACGACCCTGGATTGCAAGATCGGCCTGAAGTTCCTTCCTGACACGTTCACAGCCGATTGTGAAAGAATGACTTTCTATCTAGGAACGAGGTAATACATATGGAGATCACAACACGTAATGCAGGTAAATGCAAGGTTCTGGATTGCAAAGGACCCATCACCCTCGGGCCGGCTACGGCGGCTCTTCGCAAGGCAATCCGTGACGCGGTTCAGGATGGAACTTCGAAAGTGGTTTTAAACCTTGGCGGCGTCCCCTATATAGACAGCGGCGGGATCGGTGAATTGATCAGTAACTTCGTCCATATTAAAAACCAGGGCGGAAACCTCTCCCTCCTGAACCTGACCGAAAAAATCCACAAGCTGCTGGTCATTGCCAAGCTGTTGGTTGTGTTCGACGTTTTTGACGATGAACAGAAAGCTCTTGAAGGCTGCTAGCAAGTTCCTATCCGGCTGACAGGCACTGTAGCAATGCTTGGGGAATGCTCGGGTATATTTACGCTAAGGCTGGCCGGAGTAATGAAGCCCGGGACCTGCTAAAGGAGTTGTATCAACTCGCCCGGAAGCGATATGTGCCGCCGTCCAGCTTTGCCAGGATCTATCTGTGACTTAACGAAACAGACAGGACCTTCGACTGGCTGGAAAAAGCGGCGGAGGATCAGGACGGCGCGGTTCTCCATCTTTCTGCCCTCCCCTATTACGACTCTCTGCGCCGCCACCCCCGTTACAGGGCTCTCCTCAGGAAAATGAACCTGGACGCGCAACCCGCATTTCCCTCATACCTTTCGTTTCATTTTTCGGGGAAGAAACCACGAGCGGAGCAGTCAAAGGGGTGAGAGTATGCATGCCCTCTTTCTATGGAGGCGTACACTCTCAGAGTTCAAAAAATCAACGTCCGGAATCGATCGACAGCACGAGCCTGCAGGATGTCGGTGCACTGTGCTGAGTTAATGCGTCAGATCAGAGCGGTAGAGAAAGTAACTTTCAAGGCCCCGGATCTTGGATTCCTGCTCGGCAATAATGGTCTTGACCAAATCTCCGAGAGAGATAATTCCAACCACCTGGTCATCCTCGAGCACCGGGAGATGACGGATGTTTTTTGACGTCATCAGTTCCATACATTTCTTAATATCCTGGTCGCCTTCAGTACAGATCACAGGAGATGTCATTATGCTCTTGACCATGGTTTTCCTGGACGATTTTCCTTTTAGAATTACCTTCCAGGTATAATCCCGTTCGGAGATGATGCCAATCAGCTTCCCGGCTTCAAGTACCGGCAAGACCCCTATTTCTTTTTGAGCCATCAATTCGATCGCATCAAATACCAGAGCATCCGGAGCGATGGACCAGATATCATTCCCTTTTTCATTCAAAACATCCTTGACAAGTTTCATGTCTCACATCCTCGAATGAGTTTTTCAATAATACACCGGTATTGTAAACGAAATGTTCCTCAGATGCACAGGTGAAACATATTCTGCAAAAAAGTTATGAAACATTTCATCAGAAAATTCAGACAATCTGTCGGCCAACAGTAGGAAGTTGGCTAATGATTGTATGACAACTTTGAGCATGAGTTTAAAAACGGTATCGACCAGGTCCTTTCGTTTGAAGGATTTGAAAACGGTACCAATGACGCAATTTATTTTAAGTATGAAGGGGACCGCCGGATGCCGGTCAGATGTGAGAATTTGAGCCTCTAACCCTCTTATCTCAGAGGGTTTCGTTCGCCTTGCGTCTAAAGTTGATTCGCTGACCCGCGTGTGACCCAAGATCTCGGAAGCGGTCCTATCGCAGAGCAGCAGGCCTTGATCCGTACATCGAGGCCTGGAGCTTCGCTTCAGGTAAGTCTGAGTGAGCACGCCCAATTTATGCGATGCATAAATTGGGATCGTAGTAGACATGGCCTTCTTTGCCGTCGCAGTATGAAACTGGCTCAAATATTCAACATTGTTCTTGTTGAATATTTGAACTGTAAGAAATACGGGCTGACTCTTAAAATCCGTACACGGCNNGTACACGGCTGAGCTACATTCAAGTGGACTATTTTTTGGTTATCTTGAAGTCACCCTTGCGGTTGTCATGGTTCCAGGAGCCCGTTATCGTGTCCCCTTCTAATTTTCCATCAATCGTGTAGTGGACGGAACCTCTACGGCCGGTGGCATCAGCCTCCATATGAATGGCGCCGCTGTTGGGATCGAAAGTCGTGCTCTTCAGCTCAACCGCATTCGGGCCGGGATTCACTTCACCGGTGAGTGTTTTCCCATCCCATTTCAGTTCAACTGTGGCCTGATTCCGGTGTGTTGGACTCGGCCCCCAATCACCGACCCAGGTACCGCTTAACGGATCATCCGCAGCGCTTAACGCAACAACCGCAAGTCCCAGTATCAGAAATGCAGCTAAAAATGACAAATTCAGAGTCTTCATTGTTCCAGTCCTCCATAGATTTATTCTTCACAGATTACTCCACCGGCACCTTTTCCTTCAATCCCTAAAACCAGTTTTTAACAATGACGATTCAGAGAAAACAGCAACTTCGCATCGCGCTGGAGTCGAGCAACACATTCTGCTGCCTTGGCGAACTCTTCCTGCAGCACCCTGATTGCTGCATCTCCTCC
>JARRLM010000568.1:0-3220 GCA_037386985.1 Acidobacteriota bacterium
TGATGTAGGCGGTAACATCGGCGAAACCTTCCTCCACATTATACAGAACGTAACTGCCATCGGCCGCGGAGATTGTGGTGTAGGAATCCCAGTCCCCATCGGCGATGACCAGCGCCCCAGCAACCGGGTTATTGCCCGAGCTGACTTTTCCGCTGATCGCGCCAACAATGAGATTCGGATCTATCGGGAAGAGTTCAATGGTAACCGTCGAGGTCTGACCCGCATATATCTTCACCGGCAGTGGCGGTACACGCGGCGGCGGGGAAGAATTGTAGCCCTGGGCACTGACCTTCAATTGGTAGTCACCTATTAACAGTTCTGATTGATTGACGTTGCCATTGGCATCGGTAACATAAGTATCAACCGGTTCACTTTCGGCATCGAGCAGGATGATGCGGGCTTCAGCAATGCCCTCTTGCGGATTTGCTGTCGTTCCGTCGACGATGGTGATGTTGATCACACCGGTGTTAGGTGGCGCGTTGTTTGCTCCTCCCCCATTGCAGCCACTCAACACCAAGGCCCCCAGAAGAGCCAGAAAAAGAATTACCAGCTTAATTGTTTTTCCCATGCGATACCTCATTAGTTAGTTTTAAGATTCGCTTTTGAAAAATCGGCATTCCTGTTTTGCAACCATTTATATAAATACCTACCGTAGGTTCCCAATATCCCAAAAGGGATGCCCGGACCCTTCAGCCCGCAATCTTTAATTTTAATGGAATCTTTCAATTTGCGATGTGACGCCGGTCACCAAGCTCTAAATTCGGCTGAAACGTGAGCTGCGTTCGCCCGGCAAACGGAAAGCGCCGGCTAGCTTCACGCCATCCCGATTCGCGACGATATTTCAGATTTGGGCAACAGCCGCGCGAATCCTTTCCTTTTCTCCGCAACGTATACCCGACGCCCGACCCATTGAACAGGAGCAAATACAAGAACCCGTTGAAGAGAGTTGGCAGCAGTTGGTGACGGCGATGTCATCAGTTTTTAGAGAAGAAGAGAAGACGATGATGGACAGGAAGTTCGATGTTGCAGTTTCCCGAGGCTTGATTTATTCAGGCTGATGTCAGTTCGAAGAAACGACGAAGAAAATGGCTTTGAAGAGTAGTTTTCAGGAGATACAGTGCTAAGTAGTTGAAAATATGATGCCGAAGGAGGGAGTCGAACCCTCATGGAACCAAGTCCCGCTGTATTATGAGTCCGATGCGCCCATTCTATAAATAACTGTAAATTATTGATTTACAATACACTATCAAAATGTACTAAGTTGGGTGGAATAGGGTGTGTTAGGGTGGCCGTGGGCAAAGTCGTAGGCAAAGTCAGGCGTTTATTCGTCCTATCGGCCGCGTATTGCATTTTGAAATCAAGCATTCATGGAGACCATGCCGGCATTTCATGGAAGAGGCTTAAGCCTAGAACAGTGATCGGTATCGAAGATTTCTGCTGTCGCCTCATTCAATTCCCACCATTTGCGCCAGCGGCTATATTCGTCCGGATTCGGAATTTTAAGTCAAGTGTTGAATCTATTGATTTTAAATGATTTACGGTCGGCAAAATGCGGCAAATCGCGGCAAAATAACGCAACTTCCGCACCCTATACTCAACCCTGAAATTCTGAGAACAAACAAAACATCTTTGCCAAGAAAAAATAGGACAGATGGTTGCCGCATGTGTCAATATTGACGTAGTATGTCGAATAATAATCGACATACTATGATGAAATGTGTTATTAATATTCAGCTTGGTGGCTTGGTTTTGAGGTAAGGCATCATGATTGATGAGCTGAGAAGCCGCATCGAGGGAGAAGAATTCGATTACCAGATCCTGATGGACTGTTTGAAGCAATATGAACGTCCTCGGGATAAAATCACAAGCCTCCTCCGGCGAAAAGCGATCATCCGTGTTAAGAAGGTCATCTATGTTTTCGGCCCGAAATATTCCAGGAGATCGTACTCCCGCGAAATCCTGGCCAACATGATTTACGGACCCTCCTGTATCTCCTTGGATTACGCCCTCCACTATCACGGGATGATCCCGGAACGCGTTGAAGCCATAACATCGGTGACCAACGGTCGTAGCCGGCGATTTTCCACCCCGGTCGGTTTGTTTATTTACCGCCACGTCCCGAAAGCCGCGTTTTCTATAGGCGTCGATCAGGTTCAAATAGAAGCCGGTCGCACTTTCCTCATGGCTGTTCCGGAGAAGGCCCTTGCCGATAAAATCCAAAACGAACGGGGAACCGGTATTCGCAGCCAGGATGATATGCGGCGGTATCTAATTCAGAATCTTCGTATCGATGCCCGATATGAACGCAAAAGGGCTGAAGACGATGTAAAGGCGTTACGAGAAATTCTGCAGGAAATTGCACTTTTGGGACTCTGGCGCAGCCGATTTTTCGAGAAAGCCGCGTTCTACGGCGGCACGGCGCTTCGAATCCTCCACGGGATGGATCGCTACTCGGAAGACCTTGACTTTTCACTTTTAAAACCCTCCGCACGATTTGATCTCTTGCGCTACTGCAAAGCTCTGGAAAATGAAATTCGCTCATTCGGATTTGAGGTAACGGTGAGTGGAAAAACAAAAAGCGACAGAAGCGCAATCCAGTCGGCGTTTCTTAAGGCGGACACTTTGAAGCATCTCCTTGTCATCAATACAAACGACAGCTTGATTCGAAGTATTCCGCACGGTCAGGCTCTGAAGATTAAAATAGAGGTAGATACGGATCCGCCGCCGGGCTTTGATACTGAGACACGTTTTCTTCTGCAACCCATATCGTTTTCGGTACGAGCATTTTCTCTGCCCGATATGTTCGCCGGTAAGATGCACGCAGTGCTCTGCCGGGCATGGAAAAGCAGGGTCAAGGGGCGGGACTGGTATGACATGGTTTGGTATGTTGCCAATCATCCGAAACTTCACCTCAAGCATCTTGAGCAACGGATGATTCAAAGCGGTCACTTGAAAAATGCACAGCGCCTGACTCCCGATAGACTGCTCGACATTTCGGAAACAGCTATAAAAAAGCTAGATGTAAACCAGGCGAGAAGAGAGGTGGAGCCTTTTGTAAAGGATCCCGAGACATTGATCGTATGGTCCCGGGATTTCTTCAGAAATGTTGTTGAAAGGATTATCTATATCTAAACTGGAGCCAGCGAGCGGATTTGAACCGCTGACCTACTGATTACGAATTTTAAGTCAAATATTGATTCTATTGAGCTTAAAGGACTTG
>JARRLM010000569.1:0-4102 GCA_037386985.1 Acidobacteriota bacterium
TTCTTGCCGTAGGTTTGCTTATTGCGGAGGCCAAAGTCGGAGGTTTTGGAGTTCTCGGCATAGGAGGAATCGTGTCGATGATTTTCGGGATGTTGATTCTTGTGGACTCGCCGGATCCGGCGGTCCAGGTAGGGGTATATACTGCACTGGCTTTAACGCTTCCGTTTGCCGCCATCCTGCTGATTCTGCTCATCGCGCTGTTCCGGTCACTGACGCAGAACGTCTCTACCGGGAATCAGGGGATGGTGGGCCTCGTCGGCGTTGCAGACAGTGAAATCGATCGAAACGGCCGTGTGAAGGTACGGGGTGAATACTGGAAGGCTCGCTCATCCACCCCCATCGCTACCGGAAAAGAGGTCAAGATACTTGCTGTTAAAGATTTAGTTCTTCAGGTAGAGGAAGTTAAAGAATAGGTCGCATTTCTTACAAGGTTTTATCACTTCCTATTTCGTTGTTTTGTCAAAAGATCCTAGTTAGCGAAGCGATAAAAACCTTGTGGGGAACGCTTACTGGATCTGGGAGGCGATCATGGGACAAGCATTGGTGATTGGAGTTCTGATCATTGTTGTATACCTGTTAAGTACCATCAATATCCTCAAGGAATACGAACGGGGCGTACTTTTCAGACTGGGACGCCTGGTACCGAACGCGGTGGGACCGGGGCTGGTTTTCGTGTTCTGGCCGATTTATAAGATGGTTCGCGTCAGCCTTCGCACGGTAACGCTGGATGTGCCTCCACAGGACATCATTACAAACGACAATGTATCGGTAAAAGTGAATGCCATCGTGTATTTTCGTGTCATGAATGCGCCGAGAGCGATTGTTGAAATTGAAAATTACCTGTATGCTACATCACAGCTGGCTCAGACTACTCTTCGATCGGTATTGGGTGAAGTGGAGCTGGACGATCTTCTAAGCCGGCGTGAAAAACTGAACGTCAAGCTTCAGGAAATTCTGGATCAGCATACCGATGCCTGGGGTATTAAGGTAAGCCTGGTCGAAGTCAAACAGGTGGATCTGCCGGAAATTATGCAGCGGGCGATGGCGAAGCAGGCTGAAGCCGAGAGGGAAAAACGTGCCAAGATCATCCATGCCGATGGGGAACTCCAGGCATCCACAAAACTTGCAGAGGCCGCCGGAATAATTCATCAGGAGCCCATTGCGCTTCAACTAAGATATCTGCAGACCTTGACGGAGATAGGGGTCGAGAAGAACACCACGGTGGTTTTTCCGGTCCCGATTGATTTCATTAAAGATTTGATAGAATTAAAAAAACAGGAGTAATTCTCATATGACAGATAATGAAATGGAATCCGGATTCGAACTGGAACTGGATAATCGTAAACTGATTATTGCATTTGCGGTTTTAATTCTCGTCATCGGCTGTTTTTTCGTCTGGGGATATATGATCGGTAAGCGGCAGGGACAACTGGCTGCGATTACGGGTTCCGATTCCGCAGCAGGTCCTGCGATTACGGGTTCCGATTCCGCAGCAGGTCCTGTGGCGGATGAGACTCTCTCCCCGAAAGCAAATACGGATAATTCCATCGCGGAGGATTCGCCCCAGGATGCGGGTGAGGTCCAACAGGATCTGGACTGGTATCAGAGTGTAAATAAAAAGGGTGAAAAACCTGTAGAAGATCAGCCGGTCCGCAAATCCGCTTCAAAAAGCAGCGCTGTCTCGGGAACCTATTCCGTTCAGGTAGGTGCTTTCAGAAGGAGACAGGAGGCGGATGACCGCGTCCGGGATCTCCAAGCCAAAGGATTCGATTGCAGAGTCGTCTCTCCCGAGCCTTCCGGGGAATTTTATCGTGTAAAAGTTGGAAGGTTCAGTACGCGTGCTGAAGCTGTTGCAATGGTACAGCGACTGAAAAATAGCGGCTTCGATTGTTTTGTGAAACAAGACTGAATGCCATTGCCATGCTGCTGCTGTTGCCGGTGTTGACCGGCTTTCTTCTCGTAGCGTCCTTTCCGAGATTCACCAGCACTATTTCGCCTGGGTTGCACATAACCGTTAAGCGTTCTATCGCCGTTATGGTGAGATGTTCGTTTTTCTGTGTGCTATCATTGTCTGTGGTTCTTTGATCTTCGTATATATAAGAGATCGAAAGGATAATAAATCGACCAGGGCTGGACGGAGTAATTTCCGCCTGCGTTGAATGATGGGTATGTTTGTTTAATCGTTTTCCCTTAGGAACGGGAAACCCGGAACTGTTTTATTGTTTGGAGGATGTTTGCATGCTCGATGAACTTCAGCAGAGAGTCAGCGCGATTGAAGAAAAACTCTTACAGATACGGGGATATCTTTGATGCAGATCGCAAACGTGCACAGGTTCTCGAGCTTGAAAAGAAAGCGGCACATCCGGAGTTCTGGAATAACCAGGAGGAAGCACAATCGATCCTGCAAATGCGGAGCCGCCTGGAACGGGATATCGAACTGGATGCCAAACTGACGGAAGAAGGGCAGGATATAAGAGCGCTGGTTGAACTGGCTGAAGAGGGCGAGGATGTCCTGTCGGATCTTGCCGATGAAGTTCAGAAACTGGAACAGGAAGCGCAACATATAGAAATCCGGATGCTCCTGGGGGGAGAAAACGACAGCCTGAACGCCATTGTTACAATCCATCCCGGCGCCGGCGGCGTGGAATCCCAGGACTGGGCTGAAATGCTGGTGCGGATGTATCTGAGATGGAGTGAGCGATCCGGTTATGTTACCAAGATGCTGGACTACCAGCCGGGTGACGAAGCGGGAATCAAGTCCGCGACTTTTCTGGTTGAAGGGGATTTTGTATACGGATACCTTTCATCAGAAAGCGGCGTTCATCGTCTGGTCCGTATTTCACCTTTCGGCGCAATGGGCAAGCGGCAGACAAGCTTCGCTTCCGTATTTGTTTATCCTGAAGTTGACGAAAAAATCGAAGTGCAGATCGACGAAAAAGACCTGCGCATCGACACGTATAGATCTTCCGGAGCCGGAGGTCAGCACGTCAACGTGACGGACTCGGCTGTGCGTATCACGCATATTCCCACCGGAATCGTTGTTTCCTGCCAGAATGAAAGATCTCAGATCAGGAATCGCGAAATGGCACGAACGGTGCTCAGAGCGAGGCTTTACGAATTGGAATTAGACAAGAAACGGCAGGAACTACAAGCTGTTGAAGATTCTAAGCTGGACATCGGATGGGGAAACCAGATTCGGTCTTACGTCCTCCATCCCTACCGTATGGTTAAAGATCACCGGACAAAATATGAATCGCCCAACACGGATCGTGTTCTTGATGGAGATATTGAAGATTTTATTTACAAATATCTCGTCTATCGTGGGGTACAGTAATAAGTTTGGAGTTTGAAGTTGACATAAAAATGAGAAGTCAAAGGCTGGAGGAACAGAGTGGTTTCAGATAACGGGAAGGCATCGGAACGGATCCATATTTCAAATCGTAAGGGATCGACCGGTCATTCTCACGCCTTTGATGCAAGAAAGCGATTTTACAGCATCCTGCTTCTTTTTGTTGTCGTTGTCGGTTTGCCGATTGTGAGTCTGCCATCCCTTCGACACCGTCTGGTTGCACGCGTTGTCGCGTTCCAGGAGGCGATTATGGGGAAATCCGGACCTGTTATGGCCAACATGGACGAGGAACAGCAGCCGTTCCCCGAAGAGTTTGAAAGGCCGGATTCTGCAGAATCAGATTTCTTTCCCATGGATAGAATATTCACCGCGCAATCGGCTGATTCCAATGATGGGATCGTATATACTCAGGGAGAAGTTGAACAGGAGATGTACGCTCTCGTGCTGAAAGAGTATCCACAAGTTGCGGAGATGGTAAACGGCGATGATCCCTCACTCCGTTTTCAGTCCTGGGGTGGCGTTAAAAGAAGCGAAGATATTTACTGGATACGATTGGTATTTCAGAACGACGAAGATCTTGAAGTTGAGTATATATGGCAGGTTGAGCTGCAGACAAACCAGGTATTGCCGTTGAGCTATAACGCCCGTACTATTTCATGATTTTCGGCTGCAGCGGATTGCCGGGGTATTCCCTAACATTTGATGCGTAACCCGTAGCATTTATCAAATTGAAGCCCGGATTGGAGTCGCTTT
>JARRLM010000570.1:0-2801 GCA_037386985.1 Acidobacteriota bacterium
GAAATCTGGAAACGCGCACAATGCGTGAAATCGTTGAAAGCCCGCCTCGCATTTGTATTTATATCTAAACTATACCGGCAGATGTATGCAAGTACGGGAATAGCCGTCGATAGTGCCTGTCGGAAAAATGCCAACCGATGGGCGCGATGGACCGGATTGATCTGCCTGCGGTTGTTTCGAGGCCGGCCGTTGCCCGAGCTGCAGGTTCCCAGACCGCCCGGGTAAATAGGGAGTGATTTCAAGACGGTTCGTGAGAAGCGTATTCTATTGGTGGATGACAACCTTGTCGAGACTCGTATATCACACATCGCTCGAGCCAAGGATCTGTTCCGGTCCATAATTCAAGCCGATGTACGAAAAGAATGGGTTGCTCAAACCACGATCAGTTGGCGGTATTACGACAGGGTGCCGAAGTAGTCACGGCATGTCCGGGCCGTCTGCTCGATCACATCCAAAACGGCAGCATAGATATCTCGTCGATTGAAACCTTCGTCCTGGATGAAGCGGATCGTATGTGCAACATGGGATTTCTTCCGGATTTAAAACGTATTCTTGCGTATTTGCCGGAACAACTCCAGACACTGATTTTTTCTGCGACTATCATACGCTTTACCCCACTTCGGAAGGGCTCAAGATAAAATTGTTGTTGGCGTTGCTTGAAAAAACGCAGGAGGCAGGGTCCTGATTTTCACGCGCACCAAGCACCGCACATGCCGTCTTGCGACGAGCTTTAAGAATGAAGGTTATCGTGCGTCATCCCTTCAGGGCAATATGACTCAGAATCATCGCCAGGCATCGATTGACGGTTTTCGAATCGGGAAATAGAACATCCTCGTGGCCACCGATATTGCCGCCCGCGGCATCGATATTTCAGATATTACCCACGTCATCAACTATGACATGCCGGACACAGCCGACGCCTATACACACCGTATCGGACGCACAGGTCGGGCAAGCCGTACAGGGGAAGCGTACACATTTATCGTAGGAGATGAATCCATTGTTTTTCAAATCGAGAAATCACTAGGCAAACGAATCGAGAGGCGTCAACTACCTGGCCTTGAAACTCCATATTTTCATCCGGTTGCTTTGCCTCTAAAAGCTCAACCAATGCGCAGACGATTTCGCCTCAGTATGGCCGGCAGAAAAAGAAGAATTCTGGCGCAATCCCGTGTATGAATAGAATGATAATGAAAGGGGACAACACAGATTAGCAAGCATGTTGATCCCGATAATTCAGACAGGGGAAATCGATCAGGCGGTAATCCGATATTCCTGCTGACAAAAATACAGCGTCAATTACTGCATTTAGAAAAGAAAGTAGACAGACTGATCAACATGTTGCAGGAAAAGGGATCCGTCGGCAACTTATCTGCCGGCAAGCTCCATCAAAAGAATGTTCTTTTAAAAACCTCTCGAACATCGGGGCGTTCCGGCATCCACGGGAACGAAAAAGGAAAAGAGAAGTCCGGGAATAATGGTTCCGATCAGGTATTTTATTCCAAATTCAACAAGACAACCGGGCGTTTCGGACAAGGATTGAGAAAAAAACCATTTCATCAAAAGTCCCCAAAACGCTAACAACAAATACGAATACGAGCCAGTATGTTAACAAGATGGGGCCTGCAAGTGCGGCACTTTACGAGCCGAGAATAACAGGATTGCCATATTGACCAGGGGGTGCACCTGCCAATACGTACAGCCACCTTGGAGTAATAACACCTAGTCCGAAAGGTGTGTTACTTGGATCCATCAGATGGATCTGCATTTAAAGTCCCCAAAGAAAACCGAAGAGTATACTGATAAAGTTATAGCAGGCTGTTTCATCCCCTGCTGTGGTAACCGCCGCGCCCTCTGTCGGAAAACCTTTGGGCGCCTTCTCTTCCTCCTCCTCCAAAACCCCTTCGACGGTCGGTCTTGGGGCGAGCTTCATTCACGGTGAGATTGCGTCCCTCAAGCGAAAAAGCATTCAATGCCTCAATTGCTTTACGGGCATCCTCTTCGGTAGACATATCTACAAATGCAAACCCACGAGACCTTCCGGTATCGTTATCCCGAATCACGGTAACGGAATCAACATTCCCTTTCTGTTCAAACAGTTCCTTCAATTCCTCTTCTCCAATCGAGTGAGGCAGATTGCCGACAGAAACATTTTTCCCAATGATAAAACCTCCTGTGCGCAGGAATATAAGCATTTCAGCTTGCTGGCACGCAATAAATTACGGTTCCGTTAATCTAATGAGATGGGTCGCGGCTCAATGCAGGATTGATTGGGAAGGGATGAGTCAGGAAACATGCATGAACCCATCACGATGCACACAAGCAGTGGCTGTCCTCCACCGGACAAATTTAATGGTAACACGAATCAGGATTCATTACATGACATTGACAAAAATAATTTTCCAGGATTGGAGAAGGTATGATTTCAGGTTTCTGAAACAATCATCTGGTTATTAATCATCTTGGCTGGAACGAGTCTTCACTAATTAAACTAGGCTCTACAGTTTATGGGGCCAGAGGAAAAAGGACAATCACATAATCATTGGTAAATTTCCGGACGACTGGAAATACTACACATTAACCTATCCTGTTGCAAGATACAGACATTTGTCTTTGAACGACATTATCCGGGAGATGGACTCATGCAATAGAAGTTTTTATTCTATTCCCAATATCGTAAAAAGATTATGCTCCAGCCTGCTGAAACGTCGGGAACCATGGATCAACCTTGTCGGCAACCTTTCCTATCGAAGCAATATTGGTGTGGATTATAAATCGTTCAATGAATTCAAGCGGCAACA
>JARRLM010000571.1:0-3790 GCA_037386985.1 Acidobacteriota bacterium
CTCAGCCGTGGATATTGAACTTGCACGATGTATTTTTATCAGAAGATAATCCAGGAGTCAGTGGCGAAGACAGCCATTTCGGAACTCGCCGATAATGGATACGTCAAAACGCCGCCACTTGTAAGCGCAGGGGCGATTTTCATAATTGTATGGGCAAGGAGGGTGTTTTCGAGGGCGTTATCCTGAGTTGGAGTGACACGAATTGCGTAGGCATCTGAGAAGACGTTCTTGAGGGAGAAAATCCAGAAGCATTCCAATGAAAATCAACTACTGTCAGGATATTTTGCCAGGCTGATCCATAACAATCGGAGCAGGCCTATGGGAGTCAATACACTATGGAGTCCGCGATGCAGATATCGGTTGCGATAGAGTCGTTCCAGTGTCAACGTCAGAGCAATAATTAGCCAGTTGATCAGCAGGCTGTTCGGGTGATGGTGGCAAATGTGTTCAAACCCGTATCGATTTTTTGCGTCATTAAAACCCTGATTTTCAATTTCCCATCGGCTTTTCGCCATGCGATAAAGAGCTTGGCTGCCCGCTTCTGCTTTTGAGAAATCCGTTAACCAATACGCCTCAACAACATTCCCGTCTGATTTATGCTGTCGGTAGCGGATTACCCGGACTGTTTTCCACCGTAAGGCTTCCCAGGGATCGAAGTCTTCGGAATCCCATATTTCAATCCTATCTTGACCATCCCGAAACTTTCGATCTGGCGGCTTGCGGGAAAAGCATCGTCGGGCGGCCTCATATAGCTCTGGCAGGTTTTCTTTCAACCGT
This sequence comes from Acidobacteriota bacterium, assembly GCA_037386985.1. Classification (GTDB taxonomy): domain Bacteria; phylum Acidobacteriota; class UBA6911; order UBA6911; family UBA6911; genus UBA6911. The sequence goes on from JARRLM010000571.1 coordinate 778, forward strand.
GCCACAATCTTCACTCCCAAGTCCCCGGCTACATGCAGAAATGGCGCCGTGGCAAATTCTCCATCCACCACGACATAGTTGGCAAAGCGAATCCCCAGGTTTTTAATAACACGCTGCAGCAACCGCTGTCCTGCAGCGTACTCGCTGTCTCCAGGGCCAAACGGTTCCACATCCATTGGGAGCGATAAACCGGTTCCCACTACGCTGACCATTACTAACTTGTGGTGATACCCTATAATCTCCTTCTTTTTGTTCCGTACGGGGCGGCAGTTTTTGCATTTCTTCTCCTTGCTCCTCCCGGCTCCTGTTCCATCAATCGCCAGACCAATCCATCGGGATTCCTCGAACGCCTTGTTCCGCTTCGCCTGTTTTACAATCCCTGCCACCGCGCTGCGCAATCGGTCGACATCGAGTCGTTCGGTAAAATATCCAAGTGCGTCATCCCCAAATGAAACAGCCACTCCCATCGACCGACGTGCCGGTGAACAGACCAAAGCTTCTACCGCCAGGAAACTTTCCTGACGCAGCAGCTTTGATATTACGAGGGATCGCAGAATCGGGGCGGCAGGAATTTGAGGAAACACGCGCCCGTCTCCCGGAGAACGAAGATAAGCACGCCACTTCGAAAACCGGGCTGCGTAACGCAGAAAATGTCTTACCCCAGGTTGCCTCAAATCATCCGCTGTTTGCGCGCTAAGACCAGAAGCTTCGCATTAGATGCCAGAACTTCACGAATAGCATCTTGATATTCCCTCCCCGCATCCACTTTCTTGCGCACTTTGTCAACAAGCGACTGCGGGATATGCTGGACATGCTTTTTGCCGTCCGCCATGAATGTAAGGGACCAAACGGCATGGCCTTCGCCCTTTGCACAGCGGCAGTTTTGCTTGCCGCATCGCAACCGTTGCATGGACAGAGAGCCGGGAAGAAGGTCTTCGGGGATCTGGAACCGCCGAATTAATTCGTATTTGCGTTGACGGATTCGAGCTGCCTGGGAGCCTTTCGGTTTAATATTCATCTTATAGTTATATTACAATAAGATACCCGCAACAAGTCAAGCTCTTTTTGAATGCGAAAATAGAATAATCCTGAGGAATTCAATCCAAACAGAAGAAAAAGGCTGATTAACTATGTGCCGGCGTGACCCTCACCATCGGAGTTCCGAGATAGCTGCCGTAGTGGGGCCTGCGTCACAGAAGTGGGTATTGTAGATAAACTTGCATTTTATTGCCTCCTATTGTAGATATATATCTACAATAGGAGGATTCAATGCCAAGCATTCAGGAACTCGAATCTAAGCGAGATGCTGTGTTGAAGGAGATAAAGTCTATCCGGTCGATGAAGCGCGGCAGTATTAATGCTCAGTATCTAAAGGTTAGACGCCGCCGGGTCAAAGAACCGGTGGTCCGGGGACCTTATTACGTGCTTTCTCGACACGATCCTAAAACAGGCAAAACTGTTAGTCGGCGACTCACATCTAAGGAAGATGTGGAGAGAGCTCGCACTGATTGGTAGCTGGAGCAAAAGTACTTGGCAGTTTATTGGAAAGGGTTGGGGTAGGGCGACGAGATGAGCCCGTGGTTTGCAGGTGTGGTTTACAGATGGAAAGCCGGGGATTGAAATCCAAATTACTGATGACGATTTTAGGCGAAGTTTCCTATCAGCGTTCCATGTATCAATGCCCTGCGTGTGGAGAGACACGCTACCCGGGGGATGAAGAGCTGGACGTGGTCAGCACAACGCGCTCACCGGGACTTCGGCGGATGATGGCAAGAGCTGGCAGCCAGTCTACCTTCAAGGAAGGACGAGAAGATCTGAAAATTTATGCCGGCATTGATGTAAGCGCCAAGGATGTAGAACGGGTTGCAGAGAAGATTGGCCAAGACATGCAAGGGTGGTCAGAGCAGGAACAAAAGCAAGTCGTGGCGCGGGCGGCCCCCATGCCTGCAGCAAAGACGATCCCAATCATGTACGTTTGTTACGACGGGACAGGGGTTCCGATGACCCGAACGGAACTGGTTGGGCGCAAAGGCAAACAATCGGATGGCTCAGCGCTAACTCGGGAGGCAAAGCTCGGCTGCGTTTTCACACAGACTACTGTAGACGAAAAAGGTTTTCCGCTTCGGGATCCAGAATCCACCAGTTTTGTCGGTGCAATTGAATCCTCGAACCAATTTGGCTGGCGCATCTATTCGGAGGCGGTACGGCGTGGTTTGAACAACGCAAAGCAGGTAGTGATTTTAGGTGATGCGGCTGAATGGATCCGCTCGATCAAGGAGGAGCATTTTCCCGGCGCGATCCAGATCGTTGATCTCTATCATGCGCGAGAACACGTATCCCATTTGTGTAAGCATCTATTTGGGGAGGATCAAAGCGCAAACGTCCGCTATCGATTGCGATGGTGGACGGCGCTGGACGAAGGGAAGGTTGAGAGGATTATTATGCAGGCAAATCAGAAACTTCCCAGGAATGAAGAAGCTTGCGAAAAAGCCGAAGGGGAGATTGCATTCCTTCAAAGACACAAGGAACTGATGCGCTACGCTGATTTCAGGAAACAGGGTTTTTTTATCGGCTCCGGCGTCGTAGAAGCCGGCTGCAAAACCGTGATTGGAATGAGGATGAAACAGTCCGGCATGGAATGGTCGTTGCGGGGCGCAAATGCCATAATCTCGCTGCGTTGCGTTATGAAGTCCGGGCGTCTTGAGGATTATTGGGAGAGCCGGGTCAATTAGTTGCCCCGCTTCTGTGACGCAGGCCCAATGCGCATCACATTGAAATCTCTTCGTCTTCTGTTTTTGCCCGAGGGCGAATTGTCATCTGGTCAAGTGAGACTTATAGGATTTAAAATCAATAGATAATTTACAGGGTCACTGATTGAGTGATTTTAGCATTCTCCACTTTCCTTCGAGCAAGAGTTTTTCCATGCAATTTCTCCTTCGAGATAAGGGCTGATATCTTCTAAAGCACAGACTCCCAAAGCCTGTAATACTCCCATTGCTTCCATCTGACGTTC
>JARRLM010000572.1:0-3874 GCA_037386985.1 Acidobacteriota bacterium
CCGGCGCATTCGGTAACAAGCTGGAACATATCTTCCGCTAGCGTTTCGATAGCTACTTTACCCATTTTATAATCCTCCGACTTGGGTCGCGCTTTCACTGACCCGTTGCAGCTTAATGTGATTCGTTCATGTAGATGATAAATAAATTCACACAAAGTTCAAACTGATATGCTCTATACAGGTTTTAGCTGCCTTGTAATTCTTTTGATACTGAAATATTAAAGGTTAGGGAAGCTTCAGCATTTTCCGCTACCGCTGCAGCGTGCCTTAAAATTTTTGTGTTTTAAATAGATTAATTATGAACCAAAGCACATTTATAGCACAGTAGATGCCTGCGGGAATAATTATTTCCCCGTCAGCCCGCTGAAGTTGCTTATTCGGCCTTCTGCGCTTCAACAGTTTCGGTCTCTGAAACCTGTTCGGGTACTACGACAGCATTGGCGACAAGATTGACCAACTGGGTAACTTCCATTCCGAGTTTATAATGGCGAATCAGATCCGTTAGTCCGTCTACACAGTTATGGCAGGAAGTCACCACTATCTTTGCGCCCGTAGCCTTCAACTGGTCTGCTTTCACCTTGGCGGATTTTAAACGCTGCGGGGTATATTCAGACATGGACATGGCACCGCCGCCGCCTGTACAGCAATAATTCTCTGTGCGGTTAGGATACATCTCACGGAAATCGGTTACGACACAGCCTAACAATTCCCTGGGTTCTTCAAACAAGCCGCAGCTTCGGGCATTGTTGCAGGAATCGTGGAAAGTCACCGGAATACTATTTTTGCTTTTGTCTACCTTGATGCGCCCTTCCTTGATATATCGCAACATCGTCAGAACAGAACTTTCCATTTCGAAAGGCACTGTATGTCGGGCCCAGTTCGGCCCTTCACACCGTGTGGAACGGTATCCGTGACCGCATTCGGAGATCACCAGCTTCTTTCCGTGCAATTCCACGACTTTTTCATAGAGCCGAAGTGCAACAGCTCCGCCCAGGTCGTCGTCCCCGGAAAAAAGACCAAAATTGGTCATATCCCAGCCTTCGCTGGGCATTGTCCAGTTTTCTCCGGCCAGATAGAAGATCTTCGCGGCATCGGCGATGGTGCGCGGGTCGTATTTTACCTCGCGGGGATTGATGGAATAGACGATATCCGCGTCCATTTTATCGATAGGAATTATGGCATTGGGGTCGTTCATCTCATCGCTTAATTCTTCGGACATCCATTCCAGGGTGTCGACATATTCCTCTTTCAACACCCCCATCTGATTTCCTATCTCCCATTGATCCTTGCTGACAACCGCGACTCCTTCCGGCATTATTCCAACGGAAACAAGCAGACCCCGAGCCATGCGATTAAAAGTGGCGTAATCGACACCCATCGGGCAATTGATGGAACACCTTCGACAGTTTGTACACTTGCCGAAAACAATATCTTTAAGCTCTTCGAGCTCTTCGTCCGTTTTGATGCTTTTGGCGCCTACCCACCAGGGCAACACGCGTCCGGTCCAGTCGAAGTGCCGTTTGAAGATTTTGCGGATGCGGTCTGCCTTGTAAGCGGGCGCGTAGGTGGGGTCGTCCGGATTTGCCAGTACATAGTGACATGCTTCCGTGCACATACCGCAATGTACGCAAGCAGCCATGGAACCTACCATCTGGCGGTTGAGTTTTTGGGACATCCTTTCCAGTAATTTTTGGGCCTTATGGGATCGCTTTTCCTGGCGGGTGCCAGCGGATAGACACCCCGGTACCCCATCGTCTTTCCAAAGTAATAGCGCGTGAACGGATAGTACAGGTAATGGGAAATCTTGCTGAAAGGAACATAGATCAGAAAGAAAGCCGTCAGATTGAAATAAACCAGCAGAACCGTTTCTCCCTCTTGATAGTTGTTGGGAACGGCAAAAACGGCAAATAAAAACCAGGCAGAAAGTAAAGCAAGCGAGAAGTAATCGTCCGGAGAACTAATGGCCCTCATATACTTGTTGGTGATGCGGCGATATAAACGAAGCAGTGATACTAGGAAAGCCAATCCGATGATCACTTGCAGTACGTACACCAGGGTAACGGATTCCAGCAGTTCGTGAGCATAGGGAATAATAAAAGACAGGCCGATTGCAGCAACTACACCCAGATGAAAAATAACGAACTGAGCGTAAAAGAAGGACTTCGTCCTTGTACTCTCCATCGCCCATGGCATCGTGATATTCATCCAGGAATAGACAATTCCCTTGGTCTGGGTTGTGCGAAATTGTCCTGTAGGCGCCTGACGCTCGCGTCCTGCTTTAAAATGGAGAAGCCAGATAATACGCAGGACATACACGCAAGCCATAAACAGGAGCGCAAATTCCTGTAGCTCGTTCTCTGAAAAATACAGCAGTTCACTCATTAGCATCCAGTCCATTCATGATATAGATCAATGTTTAGGTGTATCGGGGTGAAAGTCTATACAAACGCACCCTGAAACACCCGATATTCCCGGGGATCATTTGCACAAATTACGATCTCTTCCATTTTGCCGCCTTGAGACACGTATTCTTCGAAAGCCCGATTCATAATACTCAGGCTTGTATCAAGGGGAACACCATAGAAACCGGTTCCCATGGGAGGAAGGGCAATATGCCGGATTCCCTTTTCCTCCGCTTTCTTCAGAGCAGTGAGTATAGTGGCGTGCAGCTTTTCCCCAAGCCCCTCTTCCTGGAAGGCCGGTCCAACAGCATGAACGATATACTTGGCTTTTAAATTACCGCCGCCTGTTACTGCAGCGTCCGTTACGGAGAGAGATCCGATTTCATCGAGTTCCTTTTTTATGGATTGTCCGCCCCTCCTGGTAATGGCGCTTCCAAATCCCGCTCCCAGCTCAAGATTCGGCTGTGCGTAGAATACAAAGGCTTCTATCTCAAAATCTGTAATATCCTGCTGAATGAGTCGGAGATTGCAGTTTTTAATCATCTTCTGTTCGGGCATTTCCTGACTCCTGAATAAGCTTTTAACTTGTGCTGCTCTCGTCCACATCCCACAGCCCCGTGTCTTTGTGGATATCGATCTCCTGTTCCGCCAGGCTGCGTAGCTTATAGGCAGAATCCCGGAGAGTGCCGTACAGCACACCGCAGCTCCTATCCTGCCGGTTTTCATCCCCCTTGTCGGCAAGGAGCATCATGTCGCGGGATAAGCGCAGAACCTTAATAATATTTTTATTGCAGGGCTTCGTCACATTAACTCCCCAATTATGCCATTATAAGTACTCAATGCATAAAGTGTGCCATAGGGGAGTCTTGGGAAAATAAAACTGTATATCCTTTATTATCAGTTGGATAATTCTAGATGTCTCAAAATCGCATCCGGCGGAAAAACTGAAAATTTTCAAGATATTTCGGAACAGATTCAAATGGAGGGATAAAACTTAAGATTGATAAATCATTTTATATCAATTAAATACATAATTGCTGTCATTCAGAAAAGCGTTTCATAATTATATTGTTACATATCTGTATTTTGCAACACTTCGGTCTTCTCGAGAAAGCGATATAAGGTCGTTCGACTGACTCCAAGTAATCTTGCAGTTTCAGCACGATTGCCTCTGGTGGTCTGCAGTGCACCCCGAACTGTATCCATGTCCAGTTTGGGCGGGCGTCCGGGCTTGGATGCAGCAGGGGACATGGAATATTCCCGAATTTCAGGAGGTAAATGTTCCACATCGAGAAGACCGGAACGGCACTTTACCATGGCGTATTGAATGGAATTTCCGAGCTCCCGGACATTTCCCGGCCAGTTGTACCTGTTCAGCAGTTCCAATGCTCCGGGAGAGATCTCTCTCACGGTTCTGCCGGTATCGGCGGAAAACTTCTCGAGAAAGAAGTTTGCCAGAAGTGTGATATCGC
>JARRLM010000573.1:0-2863 GCA_037386985.1 Acidobacteriota bacterium
AAGTCCCGTTCTGGGAAATCGCGCCAAAATGTCAATTTTCTCCCCAAATACTAAATTCTGCCATCGATTTTTGAAGTTTCCAAGATGGGCGTTTATCGTTCCTCACAGGAAATGGATTTAGCAATAATTAATCCAAATTGTATGATCTGGAGGCTGGAAGCTGTCTCGCTAGAGGCCTTTGTCCTTCTCACATCCGGTTAATATCTAGTACTCTGCAACCATCCGATTTTGTTAGAATTCCCTCAAATATTTTAGCTGAGGTCATTGAGAAATTAACCAACGGGTGCTGGTGAAATAAGCAGCGGTGTGTGATAACAGAATATCAACGGAGATCGGCAAATGAAGATTAACTGGAAACGCGTCCTGATTGCCGCAGTCTGGTCGGAATTTGGGGTTGCGGCCGTTTATGTTCCTGCGAGGCTATATGGCGGCTCTGCTTTTATCCCCATTGCTATATTGAACTTCATTGTATGGATGTTCCTCGGAGGACTGTGGGTTGCGCGCAGGATCGACTCGCAGTTTCTCCTGCATGGAGCGCTGGTTGGCGCATTTGCCAGCATTGTTTGGCTCTTTTTAGGTCCAATAGTGCTGCCCGGCCAAGTCGCCCTATTGAGGGGTTTCCTTGGGACGTTAAGGCTTATCTTCGATCCTATCAAAATCCCAGCTGCGGCAGCAGGCGCTTATATTGGTCCGGTAAACAACCTTCGATGGGAGCGGTTCGTCCACAGTTCCGCTCCCGAAGTCCCATTCGAGTAAGTTTCAAGATCGGCGAACTGGATCCGCATCGCCCATTCGGATTGTGGCTTCTGGCTCGAGGCTTTATCCTTCAGAGCCAATTACCTTGATGGTACCAATTTCCAACAGCGCCTCCAGCATGTTCGCAGCGCCGCCATGCTCAACGATCAGTCCCTCGACTACCCGGTCGACGTTTACACCGGTAATAGTCACTTTTTTACCGGTTGGTTTCATGCCTAACCATGTTCCTAAGTGTGTACCGCGCGCTGTAATGCAGCTGACCACCCATTCATCCTCAGCAATCTGTCGCTCGATTGTAATATGAAGATCGGGATAGGTTTGGCGAACTCCGATTATATGTGCCTTAGCTCCTTCGATGCCGACCTGATGCTTTATACCATTGAAAACTTCAGTGTAGTCTTCCGATATGAATTCTTCAATACGGTCGATATTGCCCGTGTTGCCAACTTCCTCATAATAGCGACGGACGAGAATTTTGTTATCTTTCTCCATTATCATGGTCCATCTGTCAATATATATGTATCGAATAGGCTGATCCTGCAACGTCCTTTGATTCAGTTCCTAGCCGTAATTCTCCCGAAGTCCGGTTCTGAGAAATTACTCCCTGCCTCTCCTGAAAATTCTCGATCGATTCAAAGCTACGTTTTCATAGATTATCTCACTTTTTCATGTGCGCCGATAAAAAAACTGACGGCAAAGGAGGCCGTCAGTTATGGCAAAAAATCGAAAAAAATGTCGAAAACCGAAAAGAGTTCTCCGGATCCCAGATTTAGAGCATTCAAAACACGCAGTAATCAACTCACTCCCTGCCAAGGCGTCTCAGGAATCTTACGAATATGCAATTGACGAGTTCATTTCCTGGTATTGCTCTGAACCGCGGCTCGCTTTTAATCGAACCGTCGTGCTCCGGTATCGCTTCTTCCTGGAACAGAAAAACCTGGCTTCCTCGACCATCAATGTTCGTTTAGCGGCAGTACGCCGTCTCGCCTATGAAGCCTCAGATTCCGGGCTATTGAGTCCGGAGTTGGCAGCCGGAATAGCCAGAGTTAAAGGTGCTAAGAGGTTGGGTATTCGAATCGGCAATTGGCTGACCGCTGAGCAAGGAAAAACACTTCTCCAAAAGACACGATCAGAAACACTGCGCGGAAAACGAGATCATGCAATTTTAGCAGTGCTTCTTGGATGCGGGCTTCGTCGCGCCGAAATTGTTTCAATGCGGATCGAAGACTTACAGATTCGGGAAGAACACTGGGTAGTTGCTGATCTCGTCGGAAAGGGACGGCATGTCCGGACAGTACCAATGCCCACATGGGTGAAAAAGGCTATAGATGACTGGACCGCTGCCGCTGAAATTTCAGAGGGAGTGATCTTCCGCAGAATCAGCAAGGAAGGCAAAGTCTGGGGGCCTGGAATCACATCAAAATCAATATGGCACGTGGTCAAGGCTGCTGCCAAACGAGGTGGGCTACAGAATCTGGCCCCACATGATTTGCGTCGAACGTGCGCCCGTCTATGTCATCTTGCCGGCGGCGAACTGGAACAAATTCAGTTTCTACTCGGTCATGTGTCAGCATTAACAACCGAGCGGTATCTAGGCTGCAAACAGAAACTTCGTTATGCTGTAAACGATAATCTCGGGATCGAAAGCTATTAATCTTGCCGGGAGCAGGCCAGGTACCATTTTGGAAATAATCCAGATATTATGCTTGCTACAGTTTCGATCAGTAGTAATCTGGCTTTATTGATCGGATCGATTAGGTCCGTCGCCAAAGGGCTAACCAGGAAACGAGGAGCCTCCCCGTCATGAAGACCATTACTCATAAGGAAAAAGATGCATTAGCCAAAGAGGTTTTTGATGCCTGGCTGGACTTTCAGGTTGAAGTAAGCCCGAAAAAGCGGTATCCGAGAGAAAAGTTTTACGCTTTCTTCCATTTGGCATGGCGCTATGCCGAAATGACTCGTCGGCATAGATTAGTTCATCGGAAAATTGTCGGCATTATGAACGGTTTGGTGGAAGGTTTGGATGTTGAGCGAAAGCGCGTCCCAGGCAAAATTCTGTATGATGCTGATCGACTTGAAACTTTGTTTTTTTGCGGATACGATCCTT
>JARRLM010000574.1:0-2210 GCA_037386985.1 Acidobacteriota bacterium
CAAGCAGCCTGGGTTCGGAGGTTGCCTCGGCAGGCATCCCCGATATCTTTTCTTCTTCTGTAAGAGGTGCGGTCAGTCCATCGATGATCGCCTGCATCATTGGTTTGCCGCTTAGGAGGTCATTTCCTTCGACATAGCCTTTATGCACGGATTTCGGCTGACCGGCCACGGGAAACGGAAACGCGACAAACCGAATCGGCATGCCGTTGGAGTATTTGACATTGTATTCCTGGAATTTCACAACATTGATGCCGGCGGATCCTACGGCAGGAATTCCGGACTCTTCCAAACCTCGTGCAAATCGACTCACGGTCGATACGCAGCCATGTCAACCTCCAATCCCTATGACGGCCCCCGCCGCCTTCTTCTCAACTATTTCTTTTTGGAGCTCAGAATCGACACCCATCCATCCATTCCTCGTCCTTCGCAGGACTGTTTTGACAGATGGCATATTTTGGGCAAACCATTTCTGCATTTCCTCAAATACACTGTAACCTGCTTGAGGCCCTCCCCATTGCATGTCGACCAGGTAGATCGTTTTTCCATCCAAAGAACCACCGGTGCGCGGTGCCAGCGGCACCCTTTCCGCCATCGGGCTCGAAAGTGCCGGATTCAGGACCGTAATCGATCGTTCCTCATAGGCGCTTTCCATATCCGTGCACCCTGTGGCCAACAACATTGCTCCGATCAAAATCAGGGCTGTCATCATGAATAGAAAACCGCCAAGCAGTATCTTTCTCTTCATGTCTTCCTCCACAATTGGTATTCAAATCAATAAGCGTTGGAATTGACATATAGGCCATTTCATTCTACGCCGCAAGAAAAAACGGCAAGAAAGATGCACCGTTGTTTTGTATCCTTCCATTTATCGTTCCCCGTTCCCCGTTCAAGAGCTTTCAATGGGATACGGGAAACCTGGAACAGCAGCTTTCTTCTCATTAAAAAACTCTCCTGACCGGCATGGCCGCACAGGGTTGCACAGTCTGAGGCCGTGCATTTAAGGGAGAGTAAAGAAACATTCATCATCCTGCTTTCGATAAATTGCCGTTATTTATCTTATAATGAAAACAGAAGAAGAAATCATTTTCACTATAATATTTACTTTCAGCATATGTTGAAATTATGCTATATAGTGAAATATATAAAAACAACTAGCTGTCTAATTTTAAACATAGACTGATTATGGTTGAAAATAATTGATAAAATGAAAAAGTCTGATATTGCAAAGAAAATCCTGGATCTTTTACTTGAATGTTTGAGGAATGTACCGAATGTGCGCAACCTGAATGGTTCCCTTCTTGAAGCGGATTCGGCAGATTTGGACATAGAAGTCCAGACAAACCTGGACACCCATTGTCTGATTGTTGCCGTCCGGAACAACGGCCAGCCTCGTTACGCCAGGGAAGCCATTGCGCAACTGCTGCTGAAATCGAACCGATCTCCCGAAAACACATGGCTGGTTTTTGCCGCTCCCTTCATTTCAGAATCAGCAGCCGCTATCTGCCTGGAAACCGGAGCCGGCTATATCGATCTCTCGGGAAATTGCCGCCTCTCATTTAACGGCATCTTTATTGAACAACAGGGTCGCCCCAACAGATTCTTGACCAGGCGTTCCCTGAAATCCCTCTACCAGGCTCGATCTACCCGAGTTCTGCGCGCGCTTTTATTTGATCCGAAACTGAAGTGGAAGCTGGCCGATCTGAGCACAGCCGCCGGCGTAAGTATCGGCCAGGTATATAATGTGAAAAAAAGCCTGGTCGACCGCGAGTGGGCTGAATTTGACACCGATGGCCTGCGCCTGATTCAGCCGGAAAAACTTCTCCGCAACTGGGGGGACAATTACGCGCATAAAGAAGAAAGCCTTTCCAATTTCCGGACATCCATTCCTCTGTCTGAAATGGAATCCTCACTGACGGACCGCCTGTCGAACAAGGGGCTGAGCTATGCGCTGACCGCCTTTTCGGCATCCGCACGCTTTACATCGTTCCGGAATATCACTCATTCCTACATTTACATTGACAGGGATATGGATCGAGCGCCAGAACTCCTGGAGTTGAAACCTTCGGACCCGTCGAATATCACATTAATGATTCCGTATGATGAGGGCGTATTTTTCGGCATGAGAGAGGTTGAAGAAGTAAATGTCGTCTCACCCGTTCAAGCGTATCTTGATCTCGCTGCTTTGGGGAACGATGGAGAAGAAGCAGCCG
>JARRLM010000574.1:2241-4509 GCA_037386985.1 Acidobacteriota bacterium
CGAGGCCCTGTTCCGACAAGTCATCCAGAAGGAATGGTTCATCTGAAGGGAGGAAAAAAGATTGTTGAAAATTCATTGGTTCCAGCACGTTCCTTTTGAGGGTCTTGGAAAAATCGAAGAGTGGTCGCAACAGAAGAACCACAGGCTCGACTGCACACGATTCCATCGGAAGGATCCGCTTCCGGATATCCACGCTATCGATTGGCTCGTTGTAATGGGCGGCCCGATGAATATTTATGAGGAAGACCGGTATCCCTGGCTTCATGAAGAAAAAGAATTCCTGAAAAAAGCGATCGACGCCGGCAAGACCGTCATCGGAATCTGTCTGGGAGCCCAATTGATAGCGGATGTGCTGGGTTCCAGAGTCTACGCCGGTCCCCAGAAAGAAATCGGGTGGTTTCCCATTCATAAAAGCGCCGCGGCCGGCAAAACAAGCATTTTTAAGGACCTGCCTGATACGCTGGAAGTATTTCATTGGCATGGCGACACCTTCGATCTTCCATCCGGGTGTGTCCATATCGCAGAAAGCAAGGCTTGCAGAAGCCAGGCCTTTCTTTACGAGGAACGCGTGGCAGGCCTGCAGTTCCATTTGGAAATGACCCGTGAAGGGATAGAGGAGATTGTTTTCAAATGCCGGCAGGAACTTGTGAACGGACCTTTTATTCAGAGTGCCGAGGAGATTGCAGCCGGCACGGAGCGATTGAAGGAAACCCACAGGATCATGGAGGGTATTCTGAACCGGTTGGAAAAGAGGCGGGCATAAAAATTAATTCGTAGAATAAAGTGTATGCCCGCCTGAGATTGAAATTAAGCTCCCAGTTTTCCGCTCGAAGCCATCGTGTCTGCGACCCTCTTCAGGCCGAAGTCTTCAAGCGTTTTCCGGGTCGGCCAGCCGTGCTCGTTGTCCCAGCCTTCCAGGGCATAGAAGTGGCTTTTGAAGTCGTCCACGCCCTTGCGGTCCATGTGCATTTCCGAGGCCATGTCGGAACGCCATTTGCCGTTTTCGTAAATGGGCACACCGCCGTAAATGGCCATGCCCGTTGCCCCCGGCATGTACATGTACGGGAAGAAATCTTCCGTCTGCCGGCTCCTTCCGTGCATCACGCGGATGGCGCGCTCCAGGGTCCAGATCTTCTGTCCGATCCGCATGGTGTCGGCAAAGGAGTCCGGCTTCCCCGTAACAGCTTTATAGTACTCGAGTTCGATGTCGGGACTGTCACTGCCCAGTTCGGGGAGGAACATTTCGCAGAACGACATGGACTCGTTCCAGAATGCCGTATAATGCCGGCTCCAGGCCACCTGCTTGGCTTTATGCGGGGAATAGATTCCGGTTTTCCAGGCTTCTTCGCCCTTCCAGGCATAGTTGAACATGAAGATGTCGTCGGTGTACGGAATGGTCTTTTTCGACAGCTTCGTCAATGATTCCTCCAGGGTGCCCTGGCGGGGAGCGCCGACGGGCGCCATGAAGCCGTGCCAGAGAGGATCTCCCGCACTGAGCAGGTAAGCATACGCCCATTCCACCCAGGGCATTGTCCAGTGGCTCGAAGCTCCCCAGGCAGGAAGACGAAGCGCGCCGCTGTCCCGGTCTTTTTCCAGCCGTCCCCATTTCTCGGCCGCCCGGCAGCAGCCTTCGGCCAGGGCGTCGCCGATTCCGGCGCGTCGTGCGATGGCATCCAGCAAAGCCATTCGAAAACCGAGTGTGCCCCATTGTTCCATGGGCAGCGGTGCCGAGTCGATCTCACCACCCGGACCCAGCAGTCCTTCCTGTTTGAGGAACTGGAGATACCAGCCGATACCGGAATCCGTCGGTATTTTCCCACGGAATAGCTCCGGCGCGCCTGGAACATCAACACAAAATGCATCGACGTGGAAATGGGCTGCCCAACTGCTGAGGCCGTATTTTATCAAGGCTTCTGCGGCCCTGTCTGCATCCGTCTGGGTGCTGCCGCCCAGCCAGCCCTGGCAGGCGCACATGGTTTCTCCGCCATAGTAGTTGCTTCTTCGCCGATCACCGCGCAGGCAGGGCATGCAGGATGCCGATCCGAGCCGGGGAGGAGTAAAACTTCCCGATTGCATCTGGTGGAGTCTGGCCTTCAGGACGCCCTCCGGATCCGACATCTGCACGCTGCCGGTTCCGGTTACGCTGATGGCTTTCAGGTTCTTGGCTCCGAATACGGCGGCGTGGCCGCCGGTTCGCGCACTGACCCCGCTGCCGGTGATCAGGGCGGCCATTCGTGATTTTGCTTCACCAATCGGACCTATGCAGAC
>JARRLM010000575.1:0-2251 GCA_037386985.1 Acidobacteriota bacterium
TCATCACAGAGTTTGGGAGTCTTGGGACCGAATTAGGAGCGTATTTCCTTTCAGAACCATAAGATCTCAAAGCGACCTCTGTCAAAATAATAATGAAATACAATTTCATTATCTAATTATATGATTAGTATTCAATAATTTTCAATGATTGTTTTGATTTGGGATGTATAATTTCCAGGATTTGCAGGTGTGTTGCTCCAAGAGGGGAAACAACGGCTATGAACAGTCATTATGGATAAACTAATGGGTACCGAAAATATCAAGATTGTCGGACATCGGGGCGCTGCGGGATATGCCCCGGAAAACACATTGCTTTCCTTTCAGGCGGCAATGGATGCCGGCTGCGACAAGGTTGAAATGGATGTCAGGGTCACGAAAGACGGGCATGCGGTCGTTATTCATGACGCAACCCTAAACCGGACGACCAACGGCAAGGGCCCGGTTCTGAAAAAGACACTGGAAGAGCTAAGGAAACTGGAGTGCGGAAGGGGGCAAAAAATCCCTGCCTTCCGGGAGGTGGTTGACTTATGCAAAAATAGGATACGGCTGATAGTTGAGTTGAAAGAATTCGGGGCGTCCAAAGCCGTAAGCGAAATTCTCGAAGAGAAAGAGTCTACGAGCTCAAGCCTTGTAATTTCCTTCGACGCTGGAATGGTCAGGGAAATGAAAGAAACGAATCCCAAAATAAAATTAGGCCTGTTGTTTAAAAAACCACTGTTCAAGGACAAACTTGAGCACATCTGGAAAGTTGTTGAAGAAGTTCCGCTGGATTACATTTGCGCGAGAAGCGATTCGCTAAACAGGAAAATGGTATCGGAGGCCCACGCGAAAGGCCTTAAAGTTTTTGCTTATAATGTAAACAGCAAAGATATTTTCCGGAAAATGGCGGAATGCGGGGTTGATGAGATCTGTACCGACTATCCCAAATTGTTCACTCACTCCTGACTGCAGCTGCCGACAGGTTTACGAATCCAGCGGGAAATGACGCTCAAAGCAGAGTCTTTCGGAGAAAGGTCGGAAAAGATGAGGTCATTATCCGTTGATAGTTTTCATACAGTGCTTTTCTGCCGCAAGTGGGATGCATGTGTTCAATTCTACCGGGATATCCTGGAGTTTATTCCTGTTGATGAAAAACCAGGATTTGTCGAGTTCCAGGTCGTACCTGGATCGCACATCGGCCTGCTTAAATATGTTGGGAAACACGTTTCGAAAAACAATGCTTCCTTTATCCTTTCATTCCGGGTCGAAAATTTGGAAGAATTTCACAAAAGCCTCTCGGCCCGCTGCGAGGGAGTCACCGCAGTGAAACAGCACCCCTGGGGCGCACGTATTTTTGAGTTGCGGGATCCTGAAGAAAGACGCCTGGAGTTCTGGACACCGCTGTGAAAGCCGGGTTAGACCTGCAGCCCATAGGGTTCCGTCAATTCTCTGAAAAATAAGAGGAAATAGCGGACGTTTGATAACTCCTTTCCTATCGATCCATTTTAGTATCCGACGGAATATTTCGGTTGCATTGTTCAAAGCGGATAGTCCAGAATCACGGGGATCTGGCTATAGTTCTATCTAAGTTATAAACAATCTTTCCTGCTGATTGCGACGTTGGATTTCCTTATTAGTTGGCATGTTCGAGGGAGAGGAAGAAGGATGCATTCCAAATGCCTTGCCATATTTATTGTTTTAGCCCTGACGGCAGTCCTGACAACGGCCTGTAGGCCGGCAAAGGATGAAGTGACTCAGAGTACGGGTGAAGGTCCTAAGGTTCTGCCCCGCAAGGAAACCCTGTACTTCAATGGCCAGCAGTTTGGCCCGGTCGTTGGCTGGAACCCTTACTCCACAAGCAATAATAACGACATGGCAATTGTGCTGCGGGACAATTCGCGTGTGACAGTGTTTGAAACCCCGTATCTTTACAACATGCTGGACGGCAAGGTCTATCCCCTGCTTGCGGAAGGTGATTATGTGTGGAACGACGATCGAACCATGCTCACTTTCAAAATCAAGGAGGCCGCTCATTGGAGTGACGGCACACCCGTGACTGCAGAGGATGTCGCCTATACCTGGGCCGCCCACGTCAGGTACAACACGCCGGCGGGGGCTGCCAATAAAGACTACATGGACACTATCGAAGCGGCCGATGACCGGACGGTTGTGATCAAGGCAAAGCGGGACCGGGAGGGCAAGCCGGTCAATCCTCTGATTGTGGCTTCCTATGTGAGTACTTACTACGTCATTCAGAAAAGCTGGACCGAGA
>JARRLM010000575.1:2283-3000 GCA_037386985.1 Acidobacteriota bacterium
GCCGGCGGCGACATGGCGAAGTTCCTGGCCGATACTGCAGAAGACGCCGTCTATTCCGGGCCGTATCACAGATTTTTCGCGGATGATTCCAAGGTAATCCTGGTTCGTGACGACGACTACTGGGGACAGGACGACAGCATGTGGGGAAGGCTGCCTGCTCCAAAGTACCTCGCGCATACGATCTTCAGAGACAACTCCGCCAGTACCGTTGCGTTTAAAAAAGGCGAAGTGGATGTCAGCCAGGCGTTCAATCCCACTATCGAACTGCTTTGGCTCAACGACAGGCTGCCCATATCCACCTACCTGCCCGAACCTCCATACAACATCTGTACCAATATGCCGACCGCCTTCTACAATCTGAAATCCTATGGTCTGGACCAGGTCGCAGTACGCAAGGCCATTGCAATCGCTGTGGACTACCCTACAGTCATTGCCAATGCCGTAACCAACCAGTCGCCCACCTTCGACGAGGTTCCGCGATCGCTGATGAATCCCACTCCCACCGAACAGGCCCTGTATGATCACGATGCCGTAAAGCACCTGCAGTGGGAAGGAAACGATATTGATGGAGCAAGGAAACTGCTCGATACGGCCGGAATTGTCGATTCCGACGGCGACGGATGGCGTGAATTCAAGGGCCGGAAGTTGAGCTATACTGCGAGCTGCCCCAGCGGCTGGTCGGACTGGCAGGCGGCCATAGAGGTGGTAGCTGCAGCC
>JARRLM010000576.1:0-923 GCA_037386985.1 Acidobacteriota bacterium
GGATACCTGGTTTCCAGGCCGCGCAGGCCATAGTCGCGGGCGCGCAGAAACAGGTTGCGGGCGCGCAGCCACATAGTATCCGCACGAGCAAAATCCTGCTGCTCCATTTCATCCGCTTCCTGTTTAACGAACGCGTATGCATACTGGGTAAATCCGCTGGATGCCGCCAGCAGGAGACCGCGATGACGGGGGCTTTCGGCAAGGATGCTCTCAATCAGTTTCAGGCTGAAGGGAAGCGCTCCCTTGATAAGCTCCGGATCGTTGTCCGATGCGTAGGTTGTACCGCTTTCCGCCAGGGCATCCCCGAGGTTGTTTATGGCAATTTTTTTAATCGAGCACCCTGAAATAGCAACAGAAAGCATTGCGATTAGGACGAACGCACGCTTGGAAATATACATAAAGCATTCACTCCGTCATGGAAAGCTCATGGAGTTATAATACCGCTGTAATGACACATATGCAGTATATTCAAATCCAGAAATATCTTAAAGCCTGCCCCAGATTGGGGAGGATATTAAGAAAATTGTCAATTCCTGTATTGATCGTATCAGAAAAGCAGTTGCAGAGTCGGCTAAAATTTCCGATCATGCGGTATGTATCTTATGTATGAACCTGCATTTTCTCTGGGAGGAGCACGGTCGATGAAGGCAATAGAAGGCAGGATCGGAAGGGTTTTCGTGCTGCGTCTGGATCATGATGATCCTCTTCCTCAATGTATTGAAGAATTTGCCGCAGAAAAAAAGATCCGACTGGCCCAGGTTGCATTTCATGGCGGTATTTATAGAGGAAATCTGGTTGCAGGTCCTCGAAAGACCGAAGATCCGAAACCGGTTCCGATTGTTCTGCCGGTCAATGAAGCGAATGAATCGGTTGCATCCGGATTCATCGCTCCCGATGAAGATGGAAAGCCGGTTCTTCATATG
>JARRLM010000576.1:959-3202 GCA_037386985.1 Acidobacteriota bacterium
CGGGGTGTTTCCAAAAGGGCGTTACGGTCTGGCTGGTCGGGGAGGCTGTAATTAATGAAATAATCTCCGAATCCGAAGTCGCAAGGGTGTTGAACGAAAAAGCGGGTATACAATTACTGGAGATATTGGAGTGACCCGCATTCAATCGGACGGTTGTTCCATGAACCGGGAGACATAATGCCTGCGAATACACGATCTTTCAAAATACAACCGGAAGAAATTCATTACGATTTCATACAGTCTTCCGGGCCGGGCGGTCAGAATGTCAATAAGGTGGCTACTGCCGTTCAGCTTCGGTTCGATGCCCGCAACTCCAAAAGCCTGAAGCCGGCCGTACGGGAAAGACTGTACCGGTTGGCGGGGAAGCGGGTAAACTCTGCCGGGGAAGTTGTCATCGAAGCCAGGCGATTCCGCACTCAGCAACGGAACCGGGAAGATGCCTTCGAGCGCCTGCTTAAATTGATAGAGAAAGCCAGTATTCGTCCCAAAATCAGGCGCAAATCCAAACCGACGGCCGCATCAAAACAGAGAAGACTGAAATCAAAAAAACATCGCTCTGAAATAAAGAAACTTCGAAGTCGTTCTGCCATCGATGAGGTGATTTGATCCCATAGGTACACTGATAATGAACTATCCCGGGGAGTAATGGAATGATGTTTTGGAACAGTTTCTATAAAAAAGGACTGAAAACACTCCGAAGCTTTCTTGAAACCTTCGGGCGAAAAAACACGGCGACATCGAAGGAGATACGGGAGGAAATTATTCGCCGGTTGGAATCGGTCTATAATTCGACAGGGGATCCCAAGATATTTCCCTTTAAAAAGATTACCGTTCGACTGCAGCCGCCGACACGTCGTGCCGCAAAGGAATTTCATTTCGATTTAGTCAAAAACGATTCCCTGAAATCCGATATCTACAGACTATTGAAGCATGATCAGGTTCAGTTTTTCGACCTGGAAATAACGGTCGAACTTCATGAAAATAGTATTCCTACAGAAAAGGATAAGGCTTCTGCTTCTTCGTTCGAGATGGAATTCATGGAACCTATTGTGCCAGCCAAGCCTGAAATTCCTGAACTTCGCCTCGAAATCTTAAAGGGAACGGCGCAACAGCCTGCATATAAGATAAAAAAGGATCGACTTCTGGTAGGCTGTTTGTCCGAAGTCCATGATCTTGAAGGAAGGTTGGTAAGGAAAAACAATGTCGTTTTTCCGCATGAAGGGAATGAGATCAACACTACCGTAGGAACCATGCAT
The DNA here is from genome assembly GCA_037386985.1 of Acidobacteriota bacterium. Lineage (GTDB taxonomy): Bacteria > Acidobacteriota > UBA6911 > UBA6911 > UBA6911 > UBA6911. The sequence continues at coordinate 2,216 of JARRLM010000576.1, forward strand.
GCGAGGATCTGGTTCGATTTCAAAAAACAGGAGTTTCGTGTCATGGATGAGTCCAGCCGCTATGGAACGCGGATTGTTCGTGAAGGACGTACGATCGAAGTTCCTCCGGAGAATCCGAGCGGAGTCGGGCTGCGAAGTGGAGATGAAGTCCATTTTGGGCAAGCTTGCTTCCGCTTCATGGTTGTGAATAAAGTGGATTGAATATGTTTAGAACGAGTTCAATAAGTGATCTCCTTCAGGCCCAGGGTAGTTCTACCGATGTCATAGTCGATGTTCGGCCCATGGCGGCCTATAACGGATGGATCCTGGGGAAGGAATCGCGTGGCGGGCATATTCCGGGGGCCGTACCTTTCCCGGTTCCCTGGTTTTTCAATGTGGATAAAACCGGGCTGTTCCGGCTTTTAGCAGAAAAGGGGATTTCACAGGGAAAAAATGTAATTCTGTACGGTTACGATCGGGATGACGCCGAAACCGCTGCCTCAAGTTTTTCAGAACTGGGATTTTCTTCACTGCAAGTTTTTGGCGAAGGACTGCAATCCTGGGCCGATGACCCTTCAAGACCGATGGAATGGCTGCCCCGATATAGCCAACTTATTTATCCGGAATTGCTTGACGGATTGCAGTGCGAAGAGGATTCCCCAGGGGACGAGGGGAGATCCCTGGTTGTCGCGCACGCCAGCTTCGATAATCGCGATGATTACAATAACGGTCATATTCCCGGTGCCATTTCTCTTGATACGCTTTTCCTGGAAGAGCCCGAGCATTGGAACCGGCGCAATCCGGAGGAACTGGAACAGGCACTGCTTTCCAACGGCATCACATGCGATACGTGCGCAGTGGTTTACGGCAGGATTGGAAATCCAAGTATGAAAGATGCACATCCGGGACGGAATGCAGGACAGATCGCTGCCATGCGTGCGGCTTTGTTGCTGATGTATGCGGGCGTTCGGGATGTGAGGGTACTTGACGGAGGGCTTGACGCGTGGG
>JARRLM010000577.1:0-4526 GCA_037386985.1 Acidobacteriota bacterium
CAGGGATCCTTCCATTCCAATCCCGACTATACTGTATGGTATGGCTGGAGTGAATTGAAACGGGACCTGACGGAAATAAAATATATGGGAGAGAATCTGAGACGGTCACAGTAAGGCGGAGCAGATCCTGCAGAGGGACTGTCAGTCGAGCGTCGATTTAAATCGAATCGAGAAGTTGAGAACATAACTTTATTATATAAAGTACTTGACATTTTAAGTGTTACTGTTGCATGATCTGAGTAATTTGGAGGTCATTTCCCGATGATGGAGCAACCCAGTATAGAAAAGGCTCAAGAAAACCTGCTGTACATTCGACAGACACTGGAAGCGGCCACCCAATTAACGGCCGTTCCCGGTAAATCTTTGGTGGCAACGGGCTGTCTGGCTCTAGCCGGTGCCGTCTTCAATGGTTTCGTAACAGGCACGCCATGGAACCCCAAAATGGATGAACGTGTTTCCCTTGCTGTTTGGGCGACTATTCTCGTATTCTCTCTAACAATCGTTCTGCTGGGAATTTACCAAAAAAGCCGGCAAATGCGTGCTCCCATACACCCCCCGCTGTTGCGCAAGCTCCTGTGGAGTTTGTGCCCGGCTCTTTTCGTCGGCGCTCTCCTTACGGGATTGGCCATTCAGTCAGACAGTTTAAACTGGCTGCCTGTCATTTGGCTGGGATGTTATGGAGCAGCCGTTGCGAACGGCGGGATGGTATCCGTTGCTCCAATCCGCACCATGGGATTATGTTTTCTACTGGCTGCTGGAGGTGCAGCCGTCTCTACGCCTGTAACAGGGCTGGCATGGATCGCCCTGGGATTTGGCTGGTTGCATATTGTTTTCGGCATCTACATTTCCAGGAGGCACAATGAATAAAAAACGCAAAGTTGCCCTTCCATCCCCCAACGAACTGGACCCGCTAATCCATGAACGGCTGCGCCTGGGGATACTGTCCGCCCTGGTTGTACAGGAAGAGCTTACTTTTACGGAGTTGCGCGATCTTCTCGGGACAACGGACGGAAACCTGAGCGTTCAGGCAAGAAGGCTGGAATTGGCCGGATACTTGATCTGCAATAAGAAATTCGAAGGTAGAAAGCCCAAAAGCACATACAGGCTCAGCCAGGCGGGACGTATTGCATTGGAAGAATACCTTGAAATCCTCTCCAACCTTATCCCGAATCCAGCCCAGGTGAGAAAGACCGGGAAAAAATCACTCGATACAAAAATCAACCCTCTTCCTGCTCATAGTTAAGACTGTTTTCAGACGAAGCGTGGAGATCTTCTATGCAATTACTTTATAATAATAAGAACTTTATTCAGGAAATACCAACGTGCCCCGTAAATCACCTGGCCGTCATTATGGATGGAAATGGTCGGTGGGCGCAACTGCGGGGCTTGCCACGATGGAAGGGACATGAAATGGGAGTGCAGGCCGTGCGGCGCCTGGTTGAAGCCGCATGTCGATTGGAAATTCCGGTTGTGACGGTTTTTGCTTTTTCCAGCGAAAACTGGAAACGCCCGGAAAAAGAAGTGTGCATTCTATTTAGTCTTTTTCGCAGGTATTTTCTTTCGGAACGGCAGAATCTGATACGCAACGATATCCGTGTATCGGTTTTCGGAAGGCGGGATCGCATTCCTCCTTTCGTGCGTGAAGCGATAGATACACTCGAGGGGGAAACGAAAAACTGTCGACGGCTTCATCTGCGTGTAGCACTCGATTACGGTTCCCGATTTGAAATTGTAGGAGCGATCCGGTCGTTGGCACTAAAAATTGTGCAACAGGAAATACGCCCGGAACAGATCACCGAGGAACTGTTGTCTGAAAATCTCTCCTCATCCGGCATAGCCGATCCCGATCTGATTATACGAACAGCCGGAGAGCAGAGGATATCAAATTTTCTTTTGTGGCAGGCAGCCTACTCGGAGCTGTACTTCAGCCCTAAACTGTGGCCCGATTTCGGCGAGTCGGATCTGGAGGAAGCCCTGGCGGATTACCGCTCCCGAACACGTAAGTTCGGCGCTCTGCCTTGCGATGCCGATACTGTGACGGATACGACTGTTGCCGCCGAAAAAACCCTTTCTTTGGGATAGTGGGTTGTGAAAGTGAAGAACTCCGACTGCAGGTCGGACTGATCCCGCTGATTTGGTAGAAAAATTTTCAGTCGGCTACAAGTTTTGAAAAAATACCCAGCCGTTTGTATCACTCAATTTCCGCACCTTCGCTCTGAATAATTCGACTTCGGATCCGATCGTGCGCATCTCCTCGGCACGCGGATAAGGATGTGTAAAAGCCACAATCCCGACAATGGAAAGACACAGAATCAGGTATCCCACCGCAAGGTACCGGCTGCGTCGAACACCCGCCATCCATCTGCTGATCGGCACCGCCGCCAGCAGGGCGAAAGCCGGAAACACCGGCATGATGTAACGCAGTATCTTGGATTCAGCCAGGCTTAAAGGGCCGATGATACCCAAAATCCAAATCACCAACAGGGACGCCGACCAATCCCTGTCGCGCAATGCTTTTTTCGCCTGAACCCAGAAACCCACAAGCATGAACGGAAGCCAGGGCCAGTAGTGTTTCAACAACAACCTGGGATATTGCGTCAAATTCCAAAGATAATCGAGGATTCCTTTATGTTCCCCGGTCGACACCTTATCGAAAACGACTGAAAACTGGCCGTCAAGGAAGGGCCTGCCGTGCGTGTACAATTGGGAGAAATACCAGATTGCAGGCAAAACCAGCGACAGGAGCAGGCCTGAAAGGAATTGCGGAGACCGGAATAAACTGTAGCGCCGTGTAAACAGAGAGTGAACGGCTATAACGGTTAAGGGAATAAAACCAAGGATCGACCGCGTCAGTATCGCACAGGCTATCGCTACTCCCCCCGGGATAAAAAAACCAGGCCGTTTCAGGCCTATAACGTAAAACAGAATCGCCAGCGTGAAAAAGAAAGCGTAGGGTACATCCGTCATCGCATGCATGGAGTATTTAAGAAAATACTGCGTCAGCATCAGTATCCATGCGGCACAAACCGGGAAATAATCATTACGCTTGAACAGGATTGCCATAAAATAAACCGCAATCACCGTCAACAGCCCGGTCAGCGCTGCCGGAAATTTAGCGGCGAAGTCCGTAACGCCCCAAACGGACATCGAGAGAGCTTCCAGCCAGAAAAACATAGGAGGATACTCAAAATGAAAGCCGCCGTTGAATCGGATATTCCACCAATCTCCGCTCGACAGCATCTGTTGCCCCTCGTGGGCGTAAAGAGCGTCGTCATACCCACTCAATCCACCTTCATGAAGGTTGGCGAACAGGAGCAGTCCGGACAAAATCTTTACTACGGAAAGGTGAAGATCTTCTCATATCAGATCCATTGCTGCTTCCGATAATTCTGCGTTATGTTAATGAATCGCGATCAATAAGCCGATAATTTCCCAATTTTACAATAGGTTGGCACAAAGGAATGTGGAAATTTCGCCCATATTGTTTTTAAAAGGTTCAATCCAACGTAAAATAATACTATGGGTGGGCACATTAATTCTGTGTTACACTTATAGAAATTCAGGATTCCGCTGGACTCCAACCGAATTGACCCCCTGTAAAGACTTTACGACTCAAACATGATCCCATACACACATGGAGACCACCCATGAGGAAGAGATGAAAGCAAACGAGCTGAACAGGGCGAGTGTTCTTCCTTCAGTGGAGGTTTGGGGTTTTACCCCGGGATCAGGATGATTGGACGTCAAATGAGCATTCTTGGAGGGAATGATGCAAATGAGAACGGGTTTGTTGGTTATTTGTTTGCTGGGCACAGTGGGAATAGCCCAGGCGGGCGCGGTCTTTCGCGTCGACGTTGAGAATTTTGCCGAAGACAACCAATTCTTCGAAGGGGGCGATTCTTTTACTACTGTGACCAAGGTCGAAGGCGATCGCATGCGGTCCGATACCCAGGGAGAGGATGGGAAGATAGCGACCACAGTCATCTTCCTCGGGGAGACCGACGAAATGTACATGGTAGATCACAAAGAAAAGTCCTACCTGGTCATGGATAAGGAGAGCATCGACGCCCTCGGGAATCAGATGAGTGAAGTCATGAAGCAAATGGAAGAAGCCATGGCGCAAATCCCTCCGGGACAACGCGAGATGATGGAGCGCATGATGAAGAAGAAGATGGCGGCTGATCCCAACTACAAGGAGCCTTCCCCGCCCGTTGTGAAGAATCTGGGCGAGAGCGGCAGCGTGAATGGAATCGCCTGCGAGTGGAAAGCTGTCACGCGTGACGGTGCCCTTAGCGAAAAAGCGTGCGTCTGCGATGAGGGCAAGATCGCAGGAGGGAAGGAAATGGTAGCGCTTGCAAACGAGATGAAAGATTTCGCTTCAGGGCTCATGAAACTTGCGGAATCGGCGTCGAGCTTCAAGATGTTCGGGGGCGGCACGATGGGAGAACTTGGAATGACAATGACGGCCGATCTGGGAGGTTTCTCCCTCATTTCCGAACAATTCGACGGCGAAGGCAAGCTCATGC
>JARRLM010000578.1:0-1125 GCA_037386985.1 Acidobacteriota bacterium
TTGCCAGGTTGTGTTTTTCATGGAGTTCAGGGAATTCCCCGGTTGCCTCCACACTGAATTCCCAAAGCCGTTTGCCGTCGGATTTTCGGAAAGCTTCAACGGTTAGATAGACCTTCCCGGTCCCGGGCGTTGTCCCGGCGCTTTGCCCCCCTATTGGATTTTCCTTTTGGGCCAGGGTCTGATCGTCACGGGCAAGCTGTGGATACGCACTCCCATGCAGGGGAACCTTTCCTTTCTGTGAAGTAACTACAATTGTGTCTTCCCAGATGATGGGGGAAGAAACGCCCAGTCCGGCCAGGGGAGACTTCCATTTTATATTTTCATCCGTACTCCAGCGGACGGGCAGATCCGGGCTGTTCGAAATGCTGTTGCCGGATGGTCCGCGCCATTGCGGCCAGTTTTCCGCGAACGCTGTGGGAAGAAATAGAAAGGAGAGAAAAATCAATGCCATAAACGGCCGTAAAATTGTCGAGGGATTCCAGTTTGAATGAATTTGGTACATTGTCCGAAACATCGATCTTCCTTTAAAGAAATAGTGGAACGCGGCCTGTTGTACTTTTACCACGGGCTGCTAGGTTGTGTCGTTCATGGGATGAGAATGACAGGATAAATGGGTTGAGTCAATAAAACCCGATTGATTTTTGGGATCAGGATTTTCGGGAAAACGGGAAGTTTTTAACGTCGCTATTACCGGATGTTCGTGACCTTAAAGAATCGTATGCATATTTCTAAAAAGTGACGATGAGTAGCATGAAGGGAATGCTTGCGTATCTTATCTTGACAAGGCGAAAATTGAATGAAAGTGAAATCTGTAATCGCTGACCTGGTAGATGCTTGTGATTCATCTGAATTCAGTGTAATATCCACGGTCGAACACACGGTGAGAGCGCAATCTCAATCGGCTCTTTTATGAATAAGAATTGGTTTTCAGGGTTGTACTGCATGCAAGGTTCAAGAACTGCTCATCGGACTAATTTAAAAAAACTAAAATTCTACCATCCTTTCAGACGTGAAGTCGATTCTCATCATGCCGGGGTGGGGCTTTTGAGAGCATTCCGGTCCAAAACCGCAGTATTAGTTCTCTTTTTAATCGGTTTTCTATCCACCATCGAGGCCGGACCTTCG
>JARRLM010000578.1:1186-3403 GCA_037386985.1 Acidobacteriota bacterium
AGAATACGGATGAATTACTGTTGTCCAAAAAGGCCGGGGATGTAATGCCCATCGCTTCCATTACAAAGTTAATGACGGCTATGGTGCTTCTGGATTCCGGCATCAATATGGGCATGCCGATTACGATTGAAGAAACGGATAAAGACAAGCTGCGGTACAGTCGTTCGAACCTGAAAGTCGGAACGCGACTCAGCCGCATGCAGGCCCTGCTGCTGGCTTTAATGGCTTCTGAAAACAGGGCGGCGCATGCCTTGGCCCGTACCTACCCTGGAGGGACGGAAGAATTTGTCCGGGCGATGAACAGAAAGGCTCAGGCGCTCGGTCTGACCGAAACCCGATTCAAAGATTCTTCCGGTCTTTCGGGAGGAAACGTTTCTTCCGCACAGGATCTCTGCAGTCTTGTCAACGCCGCCTATCGATACACCCTGATTCGTGACTTCAGTACCCGCAAGGAGTTTACGTTCAAGAATGGACGGAGGATGTTCCGTTTCGTAAATACGAATTCCCTGGTCCGCAATGCGGGCTGGGATATCGGCCTTTCAAAAACCGGTTATATTCAGGAGTCGGGGCGGTGCCTGGTGATGCAGACTTCCCTGAGAGATCGCCACATCGTCATTGTCCTGCTGAATGCTTCCGGCGAACGCACCCGCATCAACGATGTTCTTCGTATCAAGCGATGGCTGGAACAAATAGAATTAGTACAGGATTCACAAAAGCAACAGGGTTAACCCGCTCTCTTTTCTATTGTTGATAAAAAATCAGTGTGTTGGCTGGGATGGATCTCTGGTTGATATCGTCCCCGCTCAGGATAGTGCCGTCAGGATATCGATAATAGGTTGAAGGATAGTTCCACTTCTTCCCGGCAATGCTCGAAGCCGGTCTGCGGGCTTTGACATAACCGCCATATATATAGCCGACCAGTAAGAGCGTTTTCTGTGGCGTTTTTTTGAGAAGCCCGCGCCCGGCAGCGGTGTCCTGCAGTTCAGCTCCGGTCCGGATGTACCCGTCGGGGAAAAAGTAAATCGTTGACCTGCTTTTATATGCATCTCCGGCAACCGTTTCGGCCGTATCTCCATCTTTCCCGATCTCAAGAAATCCTTCAAACTGCTGCGGGTCTTCCATTTCATTCAGGGTGACTCTGGTCCCGACCGGTATCCTGGCCCAGTTTGTAATCTGATCTCCGCTTTTCTTGCTGCCGTTCGGAAAGGTGTATAAAGTCGAGTGGTGGTTGTAGCGTTCGCGCGCAATTTCCCACGCTGTGTTGGAACCGCTGATGACGAAGGATTCCTGCGGGATTTCAATTTTTGGAATCGGTTGTGAAACAGAACTTTTGCCGGCAGCCACCAGGGTCGGTTTTGCAGCGTCCGGAAAAAGAAAACGGAACAGCTTTTTATCGGCCACCTTCAAACGACCCGCCTTTACGTCCGGATCATATTCGGGTTGAGCGTCGAGGCCGAGACGCGCGCGGACTTCCGGCTGTGCGAATATCATGCCGCAGCGTTTCCTTCCCCTGTGGTTGTATTGATGAAATCGGTTCGGGCGTCCGTAGGCGACCATAGAGTGTGTCAGCACATGGTCGTCCGGAATATCATACAGACTTTGCAGCTGGCGCAGCAATTCCCGCAGGGCGTCGTACTGTGCGTCTTTTATGTCCTTGTTGTGGTAGCCGACGACTTCGATGCCTATAGAGTAGTTGTCGATCGTTGTCAGCCCCTCCCACATGCTCCGGCCAGTGTGTTTGGCAATCTTCTTTTTGTCGATAATTCTATAAACGATTCCTGTATTGGAAACGAAATAGTTGGCTTCACCGTAACGGATAACTTTATCCAGGGCTCCAACTTCGGCGCCTTCAGTAGTATGAAGGACGATATATCGAGTCGACTGACGCTGTGGGCGCGTGCGATTCAGCTTGCTGTATCTGTTTTTGATGCGGAACAGAGGGGCCGGTGCAGCAGTGAGTCTATTCAATGTCACCGGCGCTAACAGAATACCTGCCGCGATCTTGATCAGTGTCCGCCGGTCCGGCCTGTGGCCAAACCGATGCTTTATAGGAATATCAGTCATCTTTTCATTATGAATCAGGGGGAAAGTGTAACACATGAATCCGCATTTCTAGTGTGCTGACTCAGAAATAGCTTCACACAATCATGAAATAGCCATCAGCTAAATATGACTTGTTGCAAAATTCAAAACATCCTATATCGCAAAACGGAGATC
>JARRLM010000579.1:0-4800 GCA_037386985.1 Acidobacteriota bacterium
AAGTGCGATATGTCCAGGGAAATGGATGAAGGAAACTTTCGCGAAGACCTCTTTTATCGGCTCAACAGCATTCATATACCAATGCCGCCCCTGCGAGAACGCCTGGAGGACCTCCCGCTGCTCGCTGACTACTACGTCAGGAAATTCTCGACTGAAAAGCAGCGCCCGGCGCGAGCTCTGTCCGATGAAGCGATGCGATTTCTGAAAAGGCGCGATTGGCCCGGTAATGTGCGCGAATTGATACAAACCCTGGAATATGCGGCGGCAACGTGCGAAAGCGAAACGATCGGGGTTCGGGATCTTCCGGAAACAACGGCCGATCCTTCAGAAAGGGAAGCGGAAACGGGCGGATACCTCGCCCGACTGGAAAAAAACGAGATTCTCCGTATCCTGGAAAAGTTCCAGGGCAATAAAACAAGAGCAGCCAAGTATCTAGGGATCCATCGCAAAACACTCCGGGAGAAGATGGAACGTTACAGACTGCATGCCAAATCAGGAGTTCAGCACCGATAGAAATCGGAAGAATTGGCTGAATCAGGATCAGACCACGATCACGCATAAATGAATTCAACTTAACATTATTATTATCAACTATTTATTGTGGTCTATTCCCAAACGACAATAAGTATTTCACAGAATTGACCTGGGTGGTACAATATGTACCGTTTGCCTGGTTTTTCTGTCCGGGCGAGCAGCTGATATTTAATAAAGTCGGGGAAAGGGTTTTGAATTTCCCCTGCAATACAATGAACCGTAATCTTCCAATCAAAGAGGTTACTTATGCATGCCAGCAAGCAGGTAGCGAAGGAGCGATCCACTACCTACCCTCTCGATGTTTTAATCATCGACGACGATAAAGGTTTTACGCAAAGCTGCGTCAAGACCATTGAATCTGCCGCCTATACGGTCGTAACCGCAAAGAACGCCGAAGTGGGACTGGGCATTGCCGAAACATCCCATCCCCGTGTAGTGATCCTGGACCTGGACACACCCGGCAGCAATGGTCTTGAAATACTGAATAGTCTTACGGAAAAGGAACCTACCGCCGTTCCCGTTATCGTCACAGCAAAAGCCACCGTCGACTCCGCCGTTGAAGCAATGAAGCACGGCGCCTTTGATTTTCTCACCAAACCCGTAGACCCGGAAAAATTGATAGAAACAGTACGCCGTGGCTTGAATCTCAGCAGCCTGCGAAAAGAAGCGGCCGGCTCCGATTCCGAAACGGAGCCATCGAAAAAATACGATCTTCTGCTGCAGGGACTGGACGTATTGGGAGAAGCCTATTCGATCGGCATCGAAAAGAAACAGCTGCTTGACGAGCTTACCTACCTTGAGAATGAAGCCAAATATCACGCCGAAAGCCTGGGGCAGATCAAAAAGAAAGAACGTGCGATCCTCGATATCCGGGATGACCTTGCGGAAGTGGATGCCATTCTTCGGAAGTACGATTTTCAGAAGAATTCCCTTATCCAGGTTCTTCTGGATGTGCAGGAATATTTCCGCTGGCTTCCAAGGCATGTCCTGAACTGGAATTCCGGTCGGCTGAATATCCATGTAAGGGAACTATAAGTTATTGCGAATTTTTACGAAGCATTCAGTCTGGAACCCCTGGGGCGGCATACAAGGCATACAATCCAGGTCTGCACCGGAACGGCATGTCATGTTCGTGGAGCATCGGAAACCCTTACACGGATTTCCTCCACACTCGGAATTGGAGCAGGAGAGACAGACAAAGACCAGGAATTCACCCTCGAAACCGTTCACTGTATCGGATGTTGCGCCCTGGCGCCCGTGGTCCAGATCGATTCGCAGTATTATCGGAATCCTTCCAAAAAGCAGTTCGATAAAATCATCAAGACACTGAAGAAAGAAGAGGGGGAAGCATGTCTCGCTTAAAAAAGCCAGCAGATCTGAAAAAACTGAAGAAAGAAGTAATCGCCCAGAGGAATGCCAAAAAGACATGGCTTGCCGTCTGTGCGGGAACAGGCTGCCGTGCGTATGGGGCAGAGGCATTGGCCGATTCCTTCGAGGAAGAAATAGAAACACGCGGCCTGGGAGATACTATCGGCGTCCGGCGAACGGGTTGCCACGGTTTCTGCGAACGCGGGCCGCTGGTAGTGATCCAGCCGGAAGACAACTGTTACCTGGGCGCCCAACCCAAAAACGTTCCCGCCATTATCGACAAACTGACGACAGGGGAAGGAAATGTCGATCGTCTTCTCTATCTAGATGAAGAAAGCGGAAAACGGATCAGCCGGCTGAACGAGATCCCGTTCTACAAGCACCAAAAGCGTATTCTTCTCGAAAACAACGTCCTGATTGATGCTTCGAATATCCTCGATTACATAGCCGTCGGCGGCTATTCGGCCCTGGCCAAAGTGCTCTCCGGAATGGCTCCGGAAGAGGTGCTCAAAGAGGTTACCGAAGCGAATCTGCGCGGCCGCGGAGGCGGCGGATTCCCGGCGGGATGGAAATGGGAAACCACGCGGGATGCAGAGGAAGAACCCAAGTATGTGATTGTCAACGCAGATGAAGGAGATCCGGGCTCCTACATGGACCGCAGTATTCTGGAAGGACACCCCCACAGCGTACTCGAGGGACTCATCATAGGCGCGTATACCATAGGAGCTTCCCAAGGATTCATCTATGTGCGCCAGGAATACCCCCTTGCCCGAAAACACGCTCAAAAGGCGCTGGAGCAGGCCAGGGAATACGGACTTCTGGGCAGAAATATTCTCGGATCCGATTTCTCCTTCGATGTGAAGATCCACCGGGGTGCGGGCGCATTTGTTTCAGGGGAATCCAGTGCGTTGATGTGCGCCATCGAAGGCCATGTGGGAGAACCCCGACCTAAATACATTCACACTTCCGAAAAAGGAATCTTGGGAAAGCCTTCCTGTCTGAACAATGTCGAAACCTGGGCCAACGTGCCTCATATTATCAACAATGGATCGGAATGGTTCCGCGGGATGGGGACAGAGAAGAGCAAGGGAACGAAGATCTTCTCCCTGGTGGGCAAAGTTAAAAACACCGGGCTGGTCGAGGTACCGATGGGAATTACCCTGAAAGACATCATCTTCAAGATCGGCGGCGGCGTACCGAAAGGGAAGAAATTCAAGGCAGTACAGACCGGCGGTCCCTCGGGAGGCGTGAGTCCCGAATCGCTCCTGGATCTCCCCGTTGACTTCGACGAACTCACCAAGGTGGGTTCCATGATGGGATCGGGCGGCATGATCGTCATGGACGAAAACACCTGCATGGTCGACACGGCCCGGTACTACACAAACTTCCTCGCCCATGAATCGTGCGGCAAATGCGTGCCGTGTCGCGAAGGACTGCGACAGATGCTGCAAATCCTTAACAACATTGCTGCCGGAAAAGGTAAAGAAGGAGATCTTTTACTTCTCGAAGAGCTTGCAGAGTTTATGGAAGACGCTTCACTATGCGCGCTGGGTCAATCGGCGCCCTTCCCCGTAGCGAGCACTCTGAAGTACTTCCGTGCCGAGTACGAAGAGCATATAAGGGATAAACTCTGCAAGCTCTTCGAGAAGTAAAAGATCTCCTTCTTTACCTTTTCCGGCAGCAATGTTGTTAAAGGGAAAACCGCTGCACAGCCGGCGTCTGCGTCGACCTGATTGCGTACGACATTGACCAGGAGAAATGTACGGCATGCGGGCTCTGCTACCGCAATTGCCCGGTGGATGCCGTGAACAAATCCAAAGACAAGGTATTCACTATCATCCAGGAAAAGTGCATCAAGTGCGGCGCCTGCTTTACGGCCTGTCCCGAGAAATTCAGTGCCGTTATCAAGGTTCCTGCGCACACAATGCAAAAACAATCGGCGGGGGCTGTAACCCTGCATGAAACCAAAGTGTAGGGAGGTGACCCATGGAAAAAATTAGTCTGAATATCAACGACAAAGCAGTCGAAGCGGACAAAGGCACGACCGTTTTACAGGCGGCAAAATCGATCGGAGTCAATATCCCCTCTTTATGTCATGACGACAGGCTGGAAGATTACGGCGGATGCCGCATGTGCATGGTGGAAATAGAAACAAAACGTGGCCGGAAGCGGCTCGTGGCATCCTGCGTCTATCCGGTTGAAGAAGGACTGCAGGTTCAAACAGACACGGAAAAAGTGAAAAAAATCCGAAAAATGATCATCGAGCTGCTCTGGCCGGCCTGGCAGCCGTACGCCGAGGAATACGGAGTCACATCTTCCCGCTTCAAAACCGGCATGACGGACTGCAGCCTCTGCGGTCTCTGCCTGCGCTACTGCGCCGACGTAAAGAAGGCGAACAGGATCTACTTTGAAGGCCGCGGCATTGAACGGAAACCGGCATTAGTGGAAGGTTCTGAACTTCAATGCAGGGCCTGCGGCGAATGCTTCACACTATGCGGAAGCGGATGGATTGCGTCCAGGTGTTAAAGAGTTAACAGTTCATAGTTTGAAGTTCTGAGTTCTGGGTTTGAAGTTAATAGTTCAGAGTTGATCGTTCTGAAGAGACAATCTTGGGATACATACTTCCGGCTTCTGACCCGTTCTCCTGAGTCACAAATTGTTTAATCGGTGCCATCAGGAGGCTGGGCTGAGTTCTGGATGTCTTTCAGGCTGCTCCGGCTCCCCGATTGGAGCAGCCGGCTTTCCCTTCCCGTTACTTTCACATTACAAAGTTCAAAAGTGTTTCAATTTTGCCCAAAAGTGCGTATATTCGATCAGGCGCGAAGCGAAAGAACCCGCTTTATAAACGCGGGGCAGCAGTTTCATAATTCAAATACAGCCCCCAATACACTTGGGGAC
>JARRLM010000580.1:0-4017 GCA_037386985.1 Acidobacteriota bacterium
TATTGTCGGCTGTGGGAGGCGGCAGAATCGCAGTTTGTTCTAGCCGCTAAAGGGAGTCATTTTTCCACAGCTGTGGAAAATCCTGTGGAAAACTTTTAGTTATCTTCATACCGCCGTTTCTAACGCTGCTGAGCTTTTATTATGGATTTCTGGAATCATTTTCTCGCTCACGTTGAAAAACAGCTGAGCCGGCAAAGCTTTGACACCTGGTTTCGGCCTATTACGTTTCAGGCGTTTAAGAACGAGATCCTTCGTATAAAGGTTCCGACAAAAAGTTTCAAAAAATGCCTGCTTGAAAACTACGCCGATCTGGTTGTCGATACGGCCAGTAAGATTGCCAAATCCGATCTAAAGCTGGATATAGTTGTGGAAACCTCTCCTTCTCCGGAACCGGATTCACCAGTCTCATTCCAGGCGAATACGGGATTAAAGCCGCTACTGACGCCAAAGTATACCTTCGACTCTTTCGTCATTGGCGCAAGCAATCAATTGGCTCACGCGGCTTCCCTGGCGGTAGCAGAGAGACCCTCCAAGGCCTATAATCCTCTCTACCTTTACGGAGGTGTCGGCCTAGGAAAAACGCATCTTATGCATGCGATCGGCAACCTCATTCAACGCAAGAACAAAAGGATCCGATTATCCTACATGGCTTCGGAAAAGTTTATGAATGAGCTCATCAATGCCATTCGTTACGATAGAACAAACCAATTCCGGCAGAAATACCGGAATATTGATGTTCTGCTGATAGACGACATTCAATTCATCGCAGGTAAGGAAAGAACCCAGGAAGAATTCTTTCACACATTCAATGCACTCTATGATGCCCAGAAACAGATTGTGATTACGAGTGACTGCCCGCCTAAACAGATCCCAACCCTGGAGGAACGACTCCATTCCCGTTTCGAATGGGGACTCATTGCGGATATCCAGCCGCCCGACCTTGAAACCAAACTGGCAATTTTAAAGAGAAAAGCGGCCCTGGAACTTCCCGATCTTTCGGATGAGGTTGCGCTTTTTATCGCCAGAGGAATCCGTTCCAACATACGTGAACTGGAGGGAGCACTGAATCGACTGAGCGCGCGCGCATCGCTGGACGGACTGACAGTTTCCGAAATCAATGTAGCCTACGCCAAAGATGTTCTGAGAGGATTCACCACGACAGATACACAGACTATCTCTTCGGACAAGATTCTTCGGGCGGTTGCCTCTTTCTTCTCCCTAAAACCGGCTCAACTCAAAGCAAAAAACAATTCCCGGCCTATAGCCGTACCGCGCCAGATCGCCATGTATATCTGCAAGCAACTCACCAACCAGTCCCTGCCCCAGATAGGAAAAGATTTTGGAGGGAAACATCATACCACGGTGCTTCATTCCATCCGAAAAATCGACTCCTTGCAAAAAAAGGATCCTGAAATATCCTCTGCCGTGCAAGCAATCGTAAACTCACTGAAGTAGGGGCGGACCCTGCATTCACCCAAAAATATTCCACACCCGAAATAAGTTCGGAGGTCGTTGCCAGGGTGACAGAAGGTTGCATAAACCCCGGGTCGGTTACAAGGGCGAACACACGTTTATCCGTCAACTTGTCAGGCGTAGCCCGGCCGAAGGTTCGCCCCTACAGTTTTCATCTGGGACACACACAGCCTAACATCGTTCATTATCATCGGTTTTCCGCTTATCCACAGGACCGGTTGAAGAAATACCTGTGAAAATCTACTTGTGAAAAAATTCCCACAATGAAGCATTCTTTTTTACAGGACAGCGTCCATTCCATGCACAACTCTTCCTTGTCTGTAATGGTGGTTTAACGGAGCTTTCCACAAATCCACAGCGACTACTACTATTCCTAGTTAATAAACATATAATTATCATTAGAAAAACCAGTAATGGCAATGAACATGCTTGTAAAGCTCTCCACAAAAAACGGAATCCGGTCTCTCCATACCGGAAGAACATTGGAAGAAATCAAAGATGAATGCCCAAAAATTTTTCAAATATGCCGATAATGATTTTTTGCATGAGAGGGGAAGCAGTATAATCAGATTTTCAAACCCTGAGAGAAATGCTGGCTTGATTTACCCTTTAATCCAAGGAGCTTCCTTCATGAAATTTACCGTTACAAGGAATTCGTTGTTGAATGAACTTAATTTGGTGCAGGGTGTCATTGAGAAGAAAAGCACGATCCCAATCCTGTCCAATATTCTCCTTGAAGCTTCAGATGAGTATCTTGATATCACAGCAACTGATCTTGATGTGACAATCCGTTGTGGATGCTCTGCAGAGGTTGAAGTTGAAGGAACAACAACAATATCCGCACGGCGCCTGTTTGAAATTGTAAGGTTGCTGCCCGAAGGATCGGATATATGCTTCTCTCTTCTTGAAAATGACTGGGTTGTTTTGAATTCCGGTAAATCGGAATACAAGATTGTTGCTCTTCCAAAAGAAAACTTTCCATCCATTCCGGAATCTACACCTGAAATGTCCCAAATACCTGGAGGGATGTTACGGAGTATGATTCAACGGACAATGTTTGCCATTACTCAGGAGGAGTCGAGGTACTCCCTGAATGGGGCACTGCTGGTTCTTTTGCCCGGTGAAGTTCGAATGGTGGCTACAGACGGGCATCGGCTAGCTCTGGTGAGTAAGAAAATGGAGATTCCGGGAATCGAAGGCGAAGTGAGGGCGCTGATTCCTAGAAAGACTCTGGTTGAAATTATGAAATTGATCGGAGACCAGGATCCTCTGGCCCTGGAATTCGGCCGTGATGAAAATCATCTTTTCTTCTTGGTTGAAAACAGGAAACTGGTTTCCAGGGTCCTGGCTGGGCAGTTTCCGAATTATGAGCTGGTTATCCCGCAAGAAAATGACAAGTACGTCGTAGCAGACACAAAGAATCTGGGGGATGGCATACGAAGAGCTGCAATCATGTCTGATGAGAAACTGAAATCAATACGGCTTTCGTTCAATGCCGGATTTGTCGAATTGACAGCAAGATCTGCAGATGCCGGTGAAGCAAGGGATGAAGTGCCTGTGGAGTTTGATGGAGATACCATTGATATTGGATTCAATCCTCAATACCTTCTGGAGTTTCTGTCTGTTTGCAGTTCAGAATCCATATCCATCTCTTTAAAGGATTCTGAGACACAGGGACTGTTCAGGCCGGTAGGATCATCTGAACTTGATTATCGTTATGTTGTTATGCCCATGAAATTTTAGCCCATAGTACTCACAGGGTTTCAGCTGCTATTTTTACAATGTGGGCCGGAACCTTTCGAATTTCTGAAAAGGCTACCGGACAGGCTTACAGGATTGCATCTTAAAAAACTTCGTCTTTTTCAGTATCGCAACATAAAAGAACTGGAGATTGTTCCTTCTGAAGGGACTACACTGTTTGTTGGGAGGAACGGTCAAGGAAAAACCAATCTGCTTGAAGCAATGTATTTCCTTGCTTTCGGCAGAAGCTTTCGTACCTCAATTCCCAGGGAATGTATTCAGCACGACGAGAGGGAATGCTGTATCGAAGGAACTGTAGTTCAAGGATCCTTGATCAGGGACCTCCAGGTAAGGATCTCCAGAACGGAAAAGAAGTTGTTCCTGCATGGAAAGCCGGTAACACTGGATGCCTTCGTCGGAAATCTGCATCTTCTTGCATTCACTTATAATCATCTCAATATTGTTCGGAAGAGCCCAAAGGACAGAAGAGCCTTTCTGGACAGGGCTATGGCAACAATATATCCCGGACATGTAGGTTGCCTGGCTGTCTATGGACGGGTTCTGAGGCAGCGGAACAAAATCCTGTCTGCAGCACGGGAGGGGAAGGAGCACGTCGATGACAGCCTCTTGGATAGCTGGGATGAAACACTTGTAAAACAGGGAACCCGTATTCTACAGAACCGCGTGCATTACGTGGATCAGATGAAAAAGTACCTGCCTCAGAGCGTCTTCGGAAATGAAGAGCTTAAAATGCATTACATTTCTACTGTTTTGGGTAAAGACAATAATCTTTCCGGAGTTGAA
>JARRLM010000581.1:0-2841 GCA_037386985.1 Acidobacteriota bacterium
GGTCTCAACTTTCATTTAAGGACTTCATTTATTGATAGAGGTCAAAAAATTTAATTATTTTTATGGGATCATTTACCAAATGAGGTTCTGCAGGTGGGGAACCTCCTCTCCTTATATTCCATTAACAAGACATCAAGCATCAGGGAAACAACGGCCATATGTAGATGAAGTAACAAAACTCCAATCAATACAAAGGCTAGAAAATGGGCGACATACTCGACGTAATCAGTAGCAGGAAAAGTATCAGGCGGTTCAAACCCGATCCGGTCCCCGATGAAATGATTGATAAGGTCCTCGAGGCTGCGCGCTGGGCACCGACCGGGGAAAACTATCAGCCTTGGCGGTTCGTTGTGGTAAGGGACCAGGACACCAGAAACAAGATATCCGATCTGGCCAAAGTCGGCAGTGGTTCGCGTATGACCGCCTGGTATTGCCTGGGTCATATGCAGGAACGGTTTGCAAAAATCGAAGACCCGGTGAAGCGCGCCGAGGTATTGCGGTTCATGTATTCGGGTGAAGTTTCAGCGTTCGCCAAAGTAGCGCCCGTTGTAATTGCAGTGCTCGGCAGTTTGAAAGTGGGCTCGGTGGACGTTCCTTACGATCTATCGGCGGCCGTTGAAAATATCCTGCTGGAAGCACACTCATTAGGTCTGGGTGGTTGCTGGGTACACGGACCGGTTGCCAGTTCCCGAGACGCTGTCAAATTCAAAAAGATACTGAACATACCCACTGAAATGAGCGCCTACAAAGTCATCGCCTACATCGCTATCGGCTGGGCGTTGGAACAACGTAAACACCCACGCCCGAAGCTGCCATTGCAGGAACTGGTTTTCTGGGAGGAGTTCGGTAAAACAACCAGGCCCAAGTTGCCTTTGGAACAGCTGGTCTATTACGAAAAGTATGGTGAGAAGGAGAAAACTTAGATGGATAAAATGCCTTACTGTAACGATCTGATGGCCAGAATGGAGGAGCTGTTTTTTCATGAACTGTCCGATTGCTGCGGCTGGAAAACCGAATTCATCGGTGTCGATTTCATACAGGCAAAGAACATCGCGGGCAGCAACCGCGAAGAAATCATTGAAAGCTGCATTCGGGAAATCACCAAGGCCGGGCTGGCTGAAGAGGGGGCCTATGCGATCGCCGGCAAGGATATTCTGCTTTGCTTGAGAGTGAAGGGCTGCATTCACCTGGGCAAGGAAGCCAAGCTCAAGGAACGGGGAATCAAGGTTTATAACTGCATCATTGCCAACATGATCAACGATCAGCTCATCGAGAAACTGAATTACGAGACGGCCTATATCGCCAGTATTGACGTGGATGAACAGACAGGGCTGTGCGAATTGAAGGTCGCCATTTATGAAACACCGGAAAAGATCGGCTGTGTCAGCGATTGGTCTGAGGAATGCCGACGGATCGAGGAAAACAACGAGTGGATCACGATACAAGCTGATTCGCTTCGCTGATGATATCCCGATGACTTATCGTAGAAATAAATCAGCCAAATACGGTGCATCACGTTGTCTGATCGTCCGGGTGGGTCATGTCTGCTGAAAGAACATGGAAGGAAACTCTGAGCGGGCTTCAGGCTGTTGAGGCCGACGCAATGCGGGCAGGCGAGCTCTCGCGTACGGCAAAGCGGGGAGAAGGCGGGAAAATGTCGGCCCGTGGCCGCATCGAATACCTGCTCGATACGGATAGTTTCGCGGAGTTGAACATGCTGGCGGAACACCAGTGTCATGATTTTGGAATGGAGAGCAAGAGGGTTCCGGGAGACGGCGTAGTCACCGGCTATGGGACCATCGACGGGCGGCAAGTCTTTGTTTATGCCGAAGATGATGCTGTTCTTGGTGGTTCGACCGGCAAGACCCACGGAGCAAAGATACATTACATATTACGCCTGGCCCGAGAAACTCGGGTTCCCATCATATGCCTGAATGCCTCGGCCGGGGCGCGCATTCAGGAAGGCATGGATAATGTCTATGGCATTACCGGTATGTTCCGCGAAAATATACTGAATTCCGGAGTGGTGCCGCAGATCGCGGCAGTCATGGGCACCTGCACCGGCGGTGCCGCTTATTCATCGGCCCTGTGTGATTTCGTCATACAGGTAGAAAACAGGGCACCCTTATTCCTCATCGGCCCAGCCGTAACCCTGGCGCCTCCCAAATCTTGAGTAGAAACCTCTTCGCCGGTGAGTTCCCGGGTCTGGATTTCCTGCCCCAGAACAACCAGCAGTCTCCAGCAAAGCGCAACAGTAACGACCCGGTGGATAGGCAAGGACCCGAGCTTGTCGACATCGTACCGATCGAAACCTCCGAGACCTACAATATGAAAGAAGTCATTCGCCGCCTCGCGGATGACGGTGACTTCTTTGAAGTGCACTCGTCCTTTGCCAAGAATCTTGTGGTCGGATTCACGAGAATGGGAGGAGCGGTTGCAGGCATAGTTGCCAATAATCCGCAGCACCTGGATGGTTTTCTGGATATCGATTCATCCGACAAGGCCGCACGCTTCGTTCGGACTTGCGATGCCTTCAATATACCGCTTGTGAGCCTGGTGGATACGCCCGGCTTCCTGCCCGGGCTGCAACAGGAGCATGGCGGGATTATCCGCCACGGCGCGAAGTTGCTTTATGCATGGAGCGAAGCGACGGTAGCAAAGATCTCGGTGATCCTCAGAAAGATGTACGGCGGCGGCATTCCGGCCATGGGTGTCCATGAGATCGGATTTGATCAGGTGTTCGCCTGGCCTTCCGCCGAGATGCAAATTATCGCCGCCGAACCTGCGGTAAAAATCCTCTATCGCAAGGAACTGGAGTGCTCGGATAACCCAGAGGCCTTT
>JARRLM010000582.1:0-3683 GCA_037386985.1 Acidobacteriota bacterium
TGGTGGCTGTGTAAAATACAGCGATCTGAACAGGCAGATCCTGATGACGCATGACTGGCTTGGAAAACCGCGGGTGGAGTCCGCAGTGAGAAGACTTAAGGAGCTGAACCCGCGGATTGACATCGAGGGCATACCAGAAAATGTCACGGAAAAGAATGCCTTCAGTCTGATTGAGAGAGTGGATATTGTTTTTGATTGTGCGCCTCTATTCCAGGAACGGTTTGCAATGAACCGCGCCTGTGTCCGGCTGCGCAAGCCTCTTATCGACGCAGCCATGTATAGTATGGAGGGGCGACTTACAACGATCCTTCCGGGCAAAACGCCCTGTCTTGCCTGTATCTATCCGGAATTCCCCGAAACCTGGAAGCGGGAGTTTCCTGTTTTTGGGGCTGTATCCGGAATTGTTGCGAATCTTGCAGTATGTGAAGGCATCAAGGTCCTTGCAGGTTTCGGAACGCTGTTAGCAGGAACCATGCTGCAATATGACGCCAGAAACATGGAATTCAGAAAACTGAAGCTCAAACGAAATGAAAACTGCTCTATCTGCTGCGATCACCCCGATGGAATATGAGAATAACCATGGTATACAGTTTTTGAGGACAATATGCTGCGATTGAAACTGGGCCTTTTCTTACAAGTAAGGATAAACTACCAGGAAGAGGTGTAGCATCCTGCCTGGCAGCAGTTGAAGATGCCTAAAATGAAGTTTTTTCAGATTTTATGTGAGAGATATCACACCTTTAGCAATGCCTGCTTTTAGAAAAGAGGACTGGTTTAGGACAGGTATAGAAAGTTGTATGAATATATTCTTTTGTTGACTGGATATGTTATACGCATCTGATTGAAAAAAGGAGAGGATTATGTTGCGCTTACGCTATTTGATTTTAGGTCTGGCTCTGGTTGTAACCTTCGCATGTGGCGCTACAGATAACGAGAACATCACTTCCGAAGAAATGGAGGCGGGAGCTGACACCCAAAATATTGCTTCAACTCAAGAAACCGGTTCAACCCGGAGGGAAACACCTCCTGCTCGCTCTGCTCCACCGCAGGCCCAGTTCGCGACATTAAGCGCCGGTACTATTATCCCCATTCGTTTGCAGGACCCGCTCGATTCAGGTGTCAATCAATCCGGGGATATATTCCGCGCTGTTGTGGATCAGGATCTACGTGTAGGCAACAAAGTTATAGTGCCAAGAGGCAGTTTGGCGGAAGGCAAACTGACTTTTGTTGAAAGATCAGGTAGAGTTAGCGGCCGTGCAAAAATGTCCCTACAACTGGTTAGTCTGAACGTCGACTCCCGTTCATACCCGATGCAGACGGAAATACTGTCCTTTGAAGCAGAGGGCACAAAAAAGGAGGATGCGGCTAAAGTGGGTATCGCTTCGGGAGTTGGTGCTGCTATTGGTGCCATCGCCGGTGGAGGAAAGGGAGCCGCGATCGGTGCTGCGGTTGGTGCCGGGGCCGGTGGAGCCGGAGTTGCGGCAACACGCGGTAAGGAATTGCAGTTTTTCGCGTGTCGATAAAAATACAGTGAGCGAATAATTGCATAGAACTCAGTGGTATGTCTATCCGGAGTCCTGATTCAGGACCTTATTGTAAATAGCTTCATACGCAGGGATTATGTTCGACGGGCAGAACCGATGGAGCGCTGTTTCTCTGGCGGATTTCCCCATACGGTCGCGCAGGGAATCATCCCCCAGTATCGAAAGCGCGCTTTGAACCATTTTTACAATATCACCGGACTCCGGCAGATATCCGTCTACTCCATCCGTAACTACTTCCGGGATACCGCCAACTCTGGAAGCAACAACAGGTACTTCGCAGGCCATCGCCTCCAGAGCGACCAGGCCGAAAGATTCCGTTTCACTGGGCAGCAGAAGAAGATCGGAAATTCCTAAAAACTCTTCTATGTTGTCCTGTTTGCCCGTAAAGTGCACGTGTTTCTCGATGTGATGACTTCGAACCAGCCTTTCCGCACGGCTTCGTTCCGGCCCGTCTCCAACCATGAGGAGAACCGAGGGAATTTCATTCGAAACACGCGCAAAGATCTCCACCACATCCGCGGGACGTTTCACCGGCCTGAAATTTGATATATGAATGAGAATCTTCTCATTATGGGCAGCAAAAATTTTTTTCAGCGGATGACTTCGTAAAGGCTTGTATTTGTCGCAGTTTACGAAATTGTATATAACCTCAATGCTGTTCTTTGCTCCCAGAACCTGAATAGTTTCCTGTTTTAAAAAATTCGAGACCGCTGTCACACCATCCGACTGATCGATGGAAAAACGGGTAATGGGCAGGTAGGAAGGATCCGAACCTACAAGGGTAATATCCGTACCGTGAAGAGTTGTGACAATAGGGAGCCTGCGCGGTTTGAGCATCGATTTTGCCAGGTAAGCACTGACCGAATGCGGGATGGCATAGTGACAATGGAGCAGATCCAATCGCTTGGCTTCCGCGATTTCTGCCATTTTGGTTGCAAGAGCAAGGGTGTATGGAGGATTGTCGAACAAGGGGTAATTCGAAACTTCCACTTCATGGAACTGAATATTGGCTGAAGTCCCGGTCAGTCGCAATGGGGGAGCATAACTGATAAAATGAATTTCATGTCCTCTGTCGGCCAGCTCTTTGCCCGACTCCGTGGCAACAATTCCGCTTCCCCCATAAGTTGGATAACACGTAATACCGATCTTCAAGCCGATCTCCATTTCTGTCTGCTGCAGACTGTTTATTCGAATGCCTCCAGCATAATCTTTGCCTGTTCTTTTTTGTGCACCTTCAAGGAACCGGTTGCCGGACTTGCGTTCTCAGGCCTCCCGATGTACCTGAAGGAGCGACCGAACGAGATGCTGGGAGCTATGTGCCTGTTGATAAAATTCCATGCCCCCATATTCTGAGGTTCTTCCTGAACCCACAATATTTCCCGGGTGTTGCTGTAGCCAGAGAGTACTTTTGAGAGATTCCATTCCGGGTAGGGATAAAGCTGTTCAATACGGACAATAGCGATCTCTGATCCATCCATTTTCTCACGTTCGGCTAGAAGATCGTAATAGATTTTCCCCGTGCAGAGTAACACCCTTTGAACTTTTTCCTTCTCTTGAATCTTTTGATCATCCAAGACAATTTCGAAGTGACCATCGACAAGCTCATCAGGACTGGATACGGCTTTCGGATGACGCAATATACTTTTGGGAGCCATGACTACAAGTGGAACCCGCTTTGAATCTCTCATCTGCATTCGCAGCAGGTGAAAATATTGAGCGGGCGTAGTAGGGAAACAGACTCTCATATTGTCTTCAGCACAGAGAGAAAGAAAACGTTCAAGCCGAGCGCTGGAATGCTCCGGACCTTGTCCTTCAAAGCCATGGGGGAGTAGAAGAACCAGATCGCAAGGTTGATGCCATTTCGATTCTGAACTGGAAATAAAGTTATCAATAATGACCTGCGCTCCGTTGGCAAAATCTCCGAACTGTGCTTCCCACAAAACCAAAGAAAGAGGATCTGCAACACTGTAGCCGAATTCAAATCCAAGTACCGCACCTTCGGATAGAAGGCTGTCGTAGACTTCGAAGGTAGCTTGATCCCGGCTTATATTCTGCAGGGGAATATACTCCTTCCCTGTTTCGAAGTCGGAAAGGACCGCATGACGTTGACTGAAGGTGCCGCGAGCGCTGTCCTGGCCG
>JARRLM010000583.1:0-4113 GCA_037386985.1 Acidobacteriota bacterium
GCTTGCCGGCGTCATCATAAATGACCCTTAGTTCATCACTCACCCAGCGGTAACTGCCGTCCTTGCAGCGGAAGCGGTATTCATTGATCAGGTGGCCTTCCTTGAACAGTTGAGCAAACCCTCTTGCGAGATCCGAGGTATCCTCCGGGTGGACCCGGTCCGGTACGAAATTCCGGTCCTCGAGATATTCGCTGGGCTCATAGCCGAACACCTTTTGCAGGTTCTCGCTGACGAAGGTGGGATTGTTATCGCCGGTCGCCTTAAAGCTGTAGAGCACCGCCGGCGAGGAGGCAAGGATATGGTTGATCCGTGCCTGGGCCGCAGCGGCAGCGGCTTCAGCCTCCTTGCGCGTGGAGATGTCACTCCAGGAACCCACGATCTCCGCCGGCTTGCCGGCGTCATCATAAATGACCCTTAGTTCATCACTCACCCAGCGGTAACTGCCGTCCTTGCAGCGGAAGCGGTATTCATTGATCAGGTGGCCTTCCTTGAACAGCTGAGCAAACCCTCTTGCGAGATCCGAGGTATCCTCCGGGTGGACCCGGGCCGGTACGAAATTCCGGTCCTCGAGATATTCACGGGGCTCATAGCCGAACACCTTTCGCAGGTTCTCGCTGACAAAGGTCGGATTGTTACTGCCGGTCGCCTTAAAGCTGTAGAGCACCGCCGGCGAGGAGGCAAGGATGTGGTTGATGCGTGCTTGAACTGCCAGGGCATGTGCTGCCACGGTTACTGAAGAAATTTCGGCAGGATGTTTGTTTCTCATAGCAACCTAATAAGCTATCATGATGCAGTGTATAAGTATAGGAAAAGTCGTAAAATTTTCCTAAAATATCACCATTAAAGAGGCGCTTATAATTACGCTTCCATGAGTTTTACTTTTCAAGCATATAAAGAAAATAATTATTATGATTTATTATCGTAATAAGTGTGTTATCGAAGTTTATTTGGAAATAATCGTTCCAGTTCTGGTTTGAATTTATCTGCGATTTTTTTAAATCCCACACTCGTTGGATGAAGTTCATCACCCCAATCTTCGGGGTCAAGAGTCCCCGCTGTTTTTATGTAAATGAAATTTTTTGTTTTACTTTCAAGATCTTTCAACATTTCGTCAAAATGCTGAATTAGCCATTTTGCTATGTATCTTTGTTCACTCTTTGATGAAATATTATTTTGTTCCATATATGGTTTCATCCAAGGGCCTGAAACCCGATAACCAAATATACAGGCCCCTTTATCACATGGAATTGGGTAATCATAGCCATGAGTCATGATTGTGCATGTTTCACGATAATCATCACGCAGATCAATTAAATCAAGATAGGCATTCTTTATATGTTGTAAGCGGCGATAAAACCTCTCCTTATTAATTGCGTCTTCCCATGATTTAACTTTTGAACGGTCATTTAGCAGAGAAAATAAGTCTTCACTGGTAATATCATTACCACCCCCGCTAAAAAGTATTAAATCAAATGGATATTTTATTAATAAATTACGTAATTTCCTTTTCTGCTTACCAGACATGATCTCAACGATTTCGTCTCCTGACCTTTCTAAACGATAGAGATCAAATTTTCCCATTCTCTGAATGTGGTCAATAATGTTCTTTCTGGTTGGAAAGGAAAACCAGGAATCACCCTCACTTAGAATAATTGGCCGTTTAGGATGATGCTTTACATCATAATCAAAAGCGGCGAATGGTGTTTGAGGACGGTGGTCACTAGAAGGCATCATTAATTATCCTTCTTGTTAAGCGTTGAAAAATCGAAGGATTCGAATTGTCCGTTACGTATCACTGTCGGCCAGACCATCTGACTTCCCTGGTGGTTTTCATTCGCATAGCTGATAGGTGTCCCCATCCCGATGTCCAGGTTTTTGATACTGAGAATGGCATCAATGATAGTTTCTTTATCGACATCTGGTCCTGCTCTTTTAAGGCCCTCAATAAAAATTCGGGCAACAATATATCCTTCCAGGGAAATAAAATCCGGCTCGGCTTCCGGATCATATGATTTGAGATCCCTGAGATATTCACGTGTGAGCGGTAGGTTGGATTCAAAGTGGGGAACTACCTGGGTGAAGGTGTCATCATCACCCAGGTATACGTTCATAGCGCCCATGCGGAAGAAGGCGACCCTGATAGTAACCTGCCGCCTCCAGACTCTTTATGACCCCCTTGTATCCGTCATTGCCAAAGGAGTCATTCTGGGTAAATATCGCTATTTCGTGCGGCAGAATACCTGCTTCCAGTATTCCATTAACCATGGCTGCTGTCTCCTGAGTGTAGCTGGCCCGGTAGTTGATGACATAACGATTGGGAGGATGTTGTCGTACCAAGTCGGCACCAGTGCCGGGAGCAAATAGTAGTGTCTTCTTTTTCGTAGCGATAGGAACTGTTACTGCGGCCGTTGGCGTCCCAATATTACCGAGTATGGCGAGGACCTTTTCCTCATCGATAAGAATACGCATGTTACGCTTAGCTGCTTCCGGCACATAACCATCGTCCAAAGTGATAAATTTAATCTTTCTGCCGTACACGCCGCCTTCCTCATTGATACGGGCAAAGTAGGTTTCGATTCCATCTTTCATCCCGATCCCGAGAGACTGGGACGGTCCACTCAACGCTGTAGACATGCCAAGTTTGATAGGGGGTAGCTTTTCCTCTTCCTCAGAAAAAGCAGATGCCGTACATGCCGCTATCAAGGTTATTATTAAAACGAATTGCAATCCAGCAACTTTCATTTCAATAAAACTCCAGCAATGTGAGAATAAGCACCGCCAGTTGACTGAGAGGCCAGTAAAGTATCTTCACAAATAAATTATCATGATACCGGATAATTTTAATCACGAAAGGGACCTTCTTGGACATGTCCGGGGTAAAGGAGGTATAACGTTCCTTTTGTTTGTGCGAGGCTATAATCACATAGTTAGCCACCGTGAACAGGATCAGCACATAGGTAACGTAGTAATAATATTCAAGGTACATAATATCCTGGACTGCAAAACTTTCACGTATGCCAAGGTGGGAGAATACGATAACAAGAAAGAAGCCGGCACAGGCAGCTATTGCTTCAACAACTTCAAGCTTACCAACCTCCATATTGGTACTCAATAAAAGAAGCGCAAACAACAACAGGGCCACAACAGCCAGGGGCAGGGCGTGCGATATGATGGCCCCGAAAATTTGTTTCGAAATCTCGATAGTAAAATAAAGCTCGGGGAAATCCGTCAGGCCGGCATAATCCGTCAAACCGAAACTTGAACTATAATTTTCATATCTGTAACTAAAATAAGATTTATTGATATTCCAGCCGTGCAGAAAGATATCATTTTGCAGACCGGGCCAGGCAGTTGGATTATTAAGTTTATAAGCCTCAAGATCGGGAATCAGGATGATATTCCGGGTAAATTGCTTATGTCGAAGATGAATCTGCGCATATTCCCTTCCGAACGGATACTTGGAAAAATCAAAATCTTGGTACAGGGTTGCCTCGAAACCCCATCGTACCAATTCGGTATTACCGGATCGCGTGGTAAAGGGTTCTTCCAATTCAAAAGAATCACTCCCGGGAATCACTATTTCACGATCAATGCCATCATGTATCCCGAGCGTATAACGTTGCCAAAGATAGCCGTTTATGGCTACATCGGAGTTGTCAAAAGAAATTGACTGGATATATATCCCGGTTGGTATGAATAGCGGTATTTCCTCCCGTTGTTCAAGTGTACGCTGACGTTGATCAGTCATGAAACGGTTCAGGATATTTTGATTCGTGATCAACTGCGAATTTCCAAAGCTCTCTGATGGATAGTCTATTGTCAACTTAAGCGCAGTTACGTAACTAATAACGCAGCATAGCGTGAAAACACTCGACAGAATCCATAAACTGCGGAGGGATCCATGCTGGATTCCCGAGAGTGCGATAGTTAACAGCAGAATTGACAAACAAAATACCAACACCATACGCAGCAGCTTTGTCCGTGCAAGAGATGGTGGTATTTCCATGTCTGCATCATTTAACAGGATGCCCAGCGTCCATCCAGCCGCTGGAATCTTCAGAAAGAAGGCTTTTGAATCCTGGCAACTGTCTGGATCCTTTAAACTGACAATGC
>JARRLM010000584.1:0-3501 GCA_037386985.1 Acidobacteriota bacterium
GCGGGCATGGATACAAGGCGCGCGATGTGAGGATTCCGAAGGCGTACTTGACAGTCCGTCTGAGGAAGCCTAATGCTTCGCATTAGGTGTTCCGATCGAGCGCAACGCAGTAGACATGCCCGGATATGGCGCTGCAGTAAAAGCTTCATGAATAATCCGGGTTAGAAAGTGCACAAGGGACTAGACAGGTGTCTGTTTATTCAACAGGGAGTCTTATGACATCAGAAAGACACAGGCCGGATCAGGACGGCAGGCACCGGTTTATAGCCGATGCCAGGCGCGAGCAGGAAAAACGCATGCAGGGTTATCGCGAACAGGCTCTTAAAATGTTTCCGCATGTCTGCGGCCGCTGCGGACGGGAATTTGAAGGAAAGCGCCTGCGGGAACTCACCGTCCATCACAAAGATCATGACCACGACAATAATCCGCGCGACGGCAGTAACTGGGAGCTGCTGTGTCACTATTGCCATGACAACGAGCATTCCCGGTATTCCGTGGCCGAATGGTCCGACAGTCCGGAGCCCGGCCGGGGGCAGGCTACCGTATCTACGTACAATCCTTTCGCCGGTCTGGACGATCTGCTCAAAAAGAAATAGCTTTCTATATATTTCTTGCGTCCTAGCGTCTTCGCGCCTTTGCGTTAATCCTTTGCAAAGTATTTCTTTGCGTCCTAGCGTCTTCGCGCCCTTGCGTTAAGCAGTTTCTCGCGTCTTGGCGTTATTTTTTAAAGGCTTTGTAGTTGTACAGGAGATCCCGTTTTACCGGAGTGAATCCGCTGTCTGCAATAAATTGCCGGGCGTTCGCTTCCGTTACGGGAGCAGAGCTTTTCAGGACGTTTTCTGAGATATTCCGGAACCGGGACGTCCCGAACGGGAAAACGGTCCGTCTGCCGCTGGAATGTCCAGGGGATGAATGACAGGAAGCCTCCGGTTCTGTCCTGCAAATCGCGTATAATCCGGAGATGCTCGATGATCTCTTCCCTGCTTTCGCTCGAGCCGAAAACAATGTTGGCGCTGCCGGGAAGTTTTGCTTCGTGGCACGTTTCCATGACCCGCACCCAGTCCGACACGGATATTTTTTCCGGTGAAAGAATCGAACGCATCCGGTCGCTCAATATTTCGGCTCCGGCCCCCGGAACGGAATCCATTCCGGCATCTTTCAGCTTCAGGATGACTTCCCGAAGAGGCAGTCCGGTTTGTCGGTGCATTTCCATCAACTCTCCGGGCGAGAAAGCGCGAATATGGATATGCTTGCCCAGACGGTCTTTTACGGTTCGAAGAACGTTGAGGTAGTAGTCGAAGGGGATATCGGGATTAATGCCGCCCTGAAGAAACATTTGATCCGCTCCGAGTTCGACCGCACGGCGCATTTTTCCCAGCACTTCTTCGCCGGTAAGGATCGTTCCGGATGATGAGTTTTCAGGTTCGTGGAAACTGCAGAAAGAGCATCGTATTCTGCAGTAGCTGGTGTAATTGATGTAATCCGTGGGTGCGGAACGAAAAATTTTCATAGTCGGGCAATGCCGGAGGCAACTCCTCAAAAACGTTTCATTTTAATGGATTGATCCGCATTTTCCAAAACACCTTATTGCAGGAAATCCGCCACTGTCCGGTAATTTCATCGATCCAATGAAGAATAGGTTGTGACACCGGAAAGTAATAAATCCGTTTCTCTGCGTTAAGCAGTTCCTTGCGTCTTACCGTTCAAGATGCGTTGTAGATCCAAATTACAGGAGGTCTTATGTCTCTATATGAATAATCCGGGATAGCGGTGGATTGATTCCGGCCGGGGTGTTATAAAGTTACATATTCCGGTATGATACGGCACCAAGCGGATAAGGGGATATATGCGCGCAACTGTTCGATTTCCCAAGAAATCTCAAACGCAGGGCCTTCAGCGGATCCAGTCTACGTATACGGTTCAGGATATACAACGGCAGTTCGGTTTAAGTGAGGGTTCCATCCGGCAATGGACGCGAAAAGGAGTCATTTCAGCGCTTCCGGAGACGGAAAATGGGGACCTGAGATACGATTTTTACGCTCTAACCCGATTCCGTCAAATTCGGGAACTCAGGAATCGCGGAATGACGATGCGTCAGATAGAACTGGAAATGCAGGGTCAGCTGAACCTTTTCCCCGAAAAAGAGGGGCGATTGATTACTTTACCTTTGCGGCGATCTCCATTCGAAGAAGCGTTGCTGTTGCATGAGCGTGGAGACGACATGGCGCAGGAAATGTATCAACTGGCTATCTTCGAGGATGAATGCGTTGCGGATGCCTACTGTAATCTGGGCGTTCTCGAGTTTGAAAAGAACAATACTCCCAAGGCTTTCGATTGTTTTACCAATGCCCTGAAACATGATCCCAGACATTTCGAGTCTCATTATAATCTTGCGCATATCTACTTCGAGGCCGAAGATTACAGGCTGGCGCACTTCCATTACGAGATTTCAGCTGTTCTGGAGCCTAATTCCATAAGCGTTCATTTCAACCTTGGCCTGATTTATGCTGCAAAAGGAGATCTGGACGCAGCTGTCGACGAACTGAACAAGGCGAAGGAATGCTCGACGGGGGAGGAACAGGTTCAGATAGAAGAGATGCTGGGAAGCCTTCGGGAAGCCGCAAAACATAACAGGCAGATGCAGGATCAGCAGGAGATACTTCCCGAGTAATCGACCACGCCTGGAAGGCGTGGCTTTGGCCAAGCTCAGCGCAGTTGAGCCCCCGGCAAAGCCGGCCCCCCGTGAAACAGGCTAAGGAATGAATGTATTTTTCAAACGTAGATGCAGATTCCCGACTCCGACCCCGATAGCGATACCGACAGCGACCGAGAGGTAATTTCCTTACGTTAGCGCGTATGGATTGATGCCCGGCGCTATTTCCGGCACTTCAGGAGGCTCTGTATGCGGATTCCCGAGATGATGCGCGCCATGGTTCTGGAGCGGCCCGGCCAACCGCTTCACTGTTGCGAAGTAGTCGTACCCGAACCGGAGGCCGACCAGATTCTAATTAAGGTGCATGCCTGCGGAGTCTGTCGAACGGATCTTCATGTCGTGGATGGCGAGTTGACGGAACCGAAACTACCTATCATTCCGGGGCATGAAATCGTCGGCAGTGTTGTTCGGAAAGGGGCTGATGTGGAGTCGTTCGCCATCGGCGAACGAGTCGGAGTGCCCTGGCTCGGGCATACGTGCGGGCAATGCCGGTTTTGCCGCGAGGGTAAGGAAAACTTGTGCGACAGCCCCCTGTTTACCGGCTATACCATCGACGGTGGGTATGCTGAATATACCGTTGCCGACAGGCGTTACTGTTTTTCTTTGCCCGATGCATACGGCAATGCGGAAGCGGCGCCTCTTCTTTGTGCGGGCCTGATCGGATACCGGTCCTCCCGTATGGCGGGGGAAAAGTCTTACAGGATAGGTATATATGGATTCGGCGGCGCCGCCCATATTGTTGCCCAGATTGCCGTGTTCCAGGAAAGGCGGGTTTTTGCGTTCACGCG
>JARRLM010000585.1:0-3725 GCA_037386985.1 Acidobacteriota bacterium
AAAAATGTCGCCCGGCAGGAAGTTGGCGAAACCGCAAGGAGCCCGGCTCCGGCCGCTGCCGCGTTGCCCAGAAGCACTTCCAGTCTCAGGCCGGATGCTGAAAAGAATCTCATGGATGTTGAAAAAGATCAGGGCGGCAAAGCTTCCGGTCGCGGTGAAGTCTACCCGATGGAAGCCGAGGCCGCGGCACCAGGCGAAGTGGCATCCCGGGCCGGCGAGGAGGAAAGTTTTCAGGTGGAAGTCGCCCCTCTGCAATCGGTCTTCATCGGCACGGATGAAATATTTGTCTTTCGCCGCATCATGATCAATCAGCAAATTTACCGACAGGGCTTCATATTGAAGGTGCACGCATTTTTAGATCATCTCGCGCAAAAATATTTCAGTTCCCAGCCCATGGCAGACTATGCCAATCTGAGCCTGCAGGTGACGGATCTGGGCCGGGAAGTTGACATCGTGCAGGCCGGCATATCGACACATAATCCTGAATTTATCCTAAACCGGGCATTTCCGTCACCATTTGCATTCTTAAAGGCGACATTGAGCTTCGATGAGATTCCGCGCTCCACCGGCCGCAACACGCTGACGGTTATGATGGTTGTGCTGGCCGTGATTTTCGTATCCGGTTTATTTGCGATCTATAAAAGTGCACGGACGATTGTGAATCTATCCGAACGCAGATCGCAATTCGTCTCGTCGGTAACCCATGAATTGAAGACACCCCTGACCAATATACGCATGTACATTGAAATGCTCGAGCAGGGAATTGCCAAAGATCCGGACCGGGAACAGGAGTATTTCCGGATCATCAATTCCGAGGGCTCCCGTCTGTCCCGTTTAATTGACAATGTTCTCGATCTGGCCAAGCTTGAAAAGAAACAGCGCTCTCTTAACCTGACCCGGGGAACATTTGAAGAGGTGGTCGCGGAGGTTCAAAAAGTGATGCAGGCCAAACTCAAGCAGGAAGGTTTTGTGCTAAAAATCATTCAAGGAGACATTCGCCCGTTTGATTATGATCGTGAAGCCATGATCCAGGTGCTGATCAATCTGGTCGAAAACAGCATCAAATTTTGCCGGGCCGCGGTTAAGAAAGAGATCACAGTTCGAATTGATCAGGAAGCAGACCGGGTGACGATTGCCATTTCCGATCACGGGCCCGGGATTCCGCGGCATGCACTAAAAAAGGTCTTTGATGACTTTTACCGTGTGGACAACGCGCTGGCCCGTAATACGCGGGGAACCGGAATCGGTCTGGCTCTGGTTAAAAAATTTGTTGAATTACTCGGCGGGGACGTTACGGCGGCAAATAACCCGGAAGGCGGCTGCACGATAAAGATTTTCCTGCCGTCATCTGAATGACCGCAGGAAAATGGTTATTCGTTATTGGATGGTTGCGTGCTGAGATTGGCTTCTCAGCCTGACCGGTAACAAGTCACGAATAACAAATAACAAAAAAGTTGATTTCCAATCAACTTTTTTGATCGAGAACATCCCGGACGATCCTGGAAAGTCGTCGTATCGTAAATGGCTTCATCATCAGGGCTTTTATCCCCAGGTCCCTAGCTCGCTTTTCATCGATTCTTTCACTGTAGCCGGTGCACATAATGTCTGGAATATCCGGACGGATTTTCATCAGCTCCGATGCCAGGATATCGCCGGTCATGCCGGGCATCGTCATATCGGAGATCACCAGGTCAAAGCGGTCCGGTGCTGCCCTAAAGGATAAGGGATTCCTCGTCGTCTACAAACAGAATGTGCTCATTTCCGGTTGGGAGCGCCTGCAGCTCTTCAGCTTCTGATTCTGTTTGTTTCCCCATAATTGGGAAAAGAAGGTCAAAACGGGTTCCCTGACCGGGCTTGCTTTGAACATGGATACCCCCTGCGTGCCCCTTAATGATGCCATGTACAACAGCCAGTCCCATGCCGGTGCCTTTGTCTTTGTCCTTCGTTGTGAAATAAGGATCAAATATGCGTTCCATGGTCGCGGCATCCATGCCCTGACCCGTATCTCTGATACGGAGCATAACATAGGGGCCGGGTTTGAGTTCAGGATACCGGGAGGCCAATTTTCCGCGCAGATTCACATTACGCAATTCGGCCTTCAAAATACCGTTATTATCCCGCATGGCATGGGCCGAATTGGTGCAGAGATTCATCATGACCTGGTGCATTTGCGTCGGATCCGCAAAAATTGCATCCAGGTTCGGCTCAATATTGCTTTCGATCTCGATGCTGGTCGGCAGTGATGCGCGCAGCAGTTTTAATGCCTCTTTTACAACCGGTGCCAGTGAAATAATTCTTTTATCCTGCTCGCTTTTGCGGCTGAAGGCCAGTATCTGTTTTACCAGATCCTTGGCTCGATGGCCGGCTTTCAAGACTTGCCCGATATTGTAATGTTCCATGGAATCTTTTTGGGTATCGTAAAGCGCCATTTCGGCATACCCGATGATCGCTCCCAGGATGTTGTTGAAATCATGGGCAATGCCGCCGGCCAATGTTCCGATGGCTTCCATCTTCTGGGCCTGTATCAGCTGCGTCTTCAATTGTTCCTTTTCTTCCTGAGCAGCTTTTAATTCGCTGATATCCCGGGAAATGGTAAGGATGTGTGGCCTGTCTTTAAGTGTTATTAACACCGCCGACATCAAAGCGGTCATTAATCCGCCGTCTTTAAGGCGGAATCTGGCCTCTAGATTTTCAATCTTTCCCTGTTCGGAAATACCCTGGATCAGTTTTTGACGGTCTTTGGGGTCCCACCAGATGTCAAGATCGGCGGCTTTCTTCCCGATGACCTCATCGTGCCGCCAGCCGGTCACGCGTGTAAAAGCACTATTGATATCGATGCAGCGTCCGTCTTCTGCCCGGATGATGGTGACCGGGTCCGGAAAGGTCTCGAACACCGTTCGAAGGCGTTCCTCGCTTTCATGCAGGGCCTGTCGCGTTCTTTTGTTTTCCAGCGCATTGACAAACACCTGGCTTACGATCTTCAGCAGATAACCGGTGTCTTCCGTCCAGACTTGTTCTTCACTGATCGAGGTCAGACCGATAAACCCCTTTACACTGCCGCCCGTAGTCATCGGCACCATCAAAATGGACTGAGCGCCTATTTGTCCGAAGGTATTTTTTCTCCGGCTGCCTCGGGGGGCAATCCGGATACGCGGGGGATTAAAACCATCTGACCGCCCATGATTTTTTTCATGATCCAGGGATGTTTTTTTACCGGCTCATGTTGAAAATGTGTGATGATCGGTTCGATGCCCTCCGAGCACCATTCATGGGTACAGGATTTGGTTTTTTGATCGTCGGAGAATTGAAAAATATAGCTGCGATCCGCATCCACGAATTCGCCGATCTGCATCAGTGTGTGTTCAATTTCATCGTCGATTTGAGCCGGATGCAGATTGATAAATTGGCCGGAAACCTCCGTAATCAGATTCTGCAATTTCAGTCGATATTGCAGTTCTCTTTCCACCTGTTTGCGATCAGAGATATCCGTAACAATGCCCAGAATTGCCTTTTCATCATCATAATTTATCAGCGTTGTGGTGATAATGGACTCGATTTTTTGCCCTTTTTTATTGAAAAGGTCGTATTCGTAAGGCTCGATATTCTCACCGCTCATATGGCGTTTGAAATTGGACCGGATTAAATCAACCGACTCGGGCGCAATCAGGCTCATAAAATCAAAATCCGTGGAATAAAATTCTTTCCGGCTGTAACCCATGACCTCG
>JARRLM010000586.1:0-2714 GCA_037386985.1 Acidobacteriota bacterium
CTTTTTATTGCGGAACAGGCTGGCGTGCCAGTGAGGCTTTTTTCTACGCGTATCTCATGGGGTGGGAAAGGATTTCAGTTTACGACGGCGGCTGGTTTGAGTGGAGTCTCGATGCACGGAATCCTGTCGAGACAGGTATTCCGGAAGGATTTTTCATTAAGACCCAACGGTATTAACCCGCAGGGAATCCCGTGGGAACTGCGGGTTATACTTCAAAGAGATTCAGACTGAACAGGTGTCCCGAGTCGAGCCACTGATGCAGCATGCGTAATCCTGCGCTTCTGCCGAGCGCTTCTATCTCCCCGGTGCTGTACTTATAAGAATTTTCAGTGTGGATCGATTCTCCTTTTGAAAAGGACACGGTCAGGCCCGGTTCGCTTATCCGCACTTCCTGGTCGCAGCAACTTATCAGGTACATTTCAATTCGTCCCAGGGCGGAATTAAAAACCGCCCTGTGCTTGAACTGCTTGATTCGGAAGTTGCCGCCCAGTTCCCGGTTGATGCGTTTCAGGATGTTTAAATTAAAAGCCGCCGAGATTCCGGCACGATCGTTGTATGCGGCTTCCAGCATCACGGGATCCTTGATGAGGTCGATTCCCAGAAGCAGTCGATCTCCGGCGGAAAGCTGATTGCTCAAACTGGCGATGAACTTTTTGGCCCTTTCACGTTCGTAGTTTCCTATGCTCGATCCCAGCCAGATCAGCAGAGTATTTTCGTGGGTAGGATCCAGCAGGGATAGACCATCCTCATAGCGCGCAGCAATCGGCTTCACATTCAATTCAGGGTATGCGGCCGGAAAAGCAGGCGGCGATGTCGCCGGCATGTTTTTGAAGTATTTCCGCTTCCGCCCGGGTACAGTAATATTCCGGCTGGCGGCAAATCCACTCGAAAAACCGCGAACCGACACTGTCATAAAAGTAGATACAGGGTAACGACTTGGGCGATTTGCTGAGCCCTATCCGTACATCCCGGGCGAATGCCTCGACTGTATCGATCCGGTCGTCATCTATGGGAATTCTGTTGTGAACCTTCTGTCTGTTTTCTTTCATGATCTGGATCTTTTATTGAAATCCAAGCGCAATCCCCTGGGGATAGCCAGGTTTTCCGCAAGATCGAATATTCCCTGCACAAGCAGAGCAAGGACCGCTGCCGGAATGGCTCCTTCAAGAATGAGTTGTGTGTCATCGAGACGGATGCCGGTCAAAATTGTTTGCCCATAACCCCCTGCACCGATCAGGGCGCCCAGAGTTGCAGTACCGACGTTAATTACGGCCGATGTCTTTATGCCTGCCAGAATGGATCGTCCGGCCAGCGGCAATTCGATACGAAACAACCGGGTAGCTGCCGGGAGTCCCAGTGCTATTGCGGATTCCCGGATCGATATAGGGATGTCTTGAAGACCGGAATGGGTG
This sequence comes from Acidobacteriota bacterium, assembly GCA_037386985.1. Lineage (GTDB taxonomy): Bacteria > Acidobacteriota > UBA6911 > UBA6911 > UBA6911 > UBA6911. The sequence goes on from JARRLM010000586.1 coordinate 1,413, forward strand.
TTGCGCACGATAGGCAACAGGCTGTAGAGGAAGAGAGCGATGATGGCAGGCGTGCTTCCGATTCCGAACAACGGGATCATAAAAACCAGAAGCGCCAGGGAAGGAACCGTCTGAATTAACCCCGTTGCTCCAAGTATCAGCCGGCCTGCTCTCTTATGTTTTGCGGCCATAATGCCCAATGGAACCGCAAAAAGAATAGCCGCTGTCAGTGAAATGAATACCAGGGTGAGATGATCGGCTGTGGTACGAAGTAATCTGGTTTGAACCCCGGCGACTCTGGGAGCTAGGTTCAGTCCGAGGCGTTGGGCGAGGAAGTCGGCCGCGACCCGTGCCTCGTGAACCCGATCGATTTTAACCCTGCAGTTCATGGCAATCATGTCGGATGCCGGGATCATTCCCGCAAGTGAATCCAGCTGTTCAACCAGCGCCGGTGCTTTGTCCTTCAGATCAAGGCGGTAAAGGAAGACTGCATCGTATACAGGAAAGTATCCCTCATCATCCTCGAGTGCAACCAGGTCGTATAACGATATCTCAGCATCGGTGGAATACATGTCGATAATATGGATAGAGCCGTGTTCCAGGCCGCGATAGGCGAGGTCGTGGTCCAGACCCCGAACATTGAGGTGTGGCAGGTTATATCGATGCCGCAACCCGGGCCACCCGTCTCTGCGGTCCAGAAATTCGCTCGTGAATCCGATCGCCAGGTCCGGATGCTGTCTCAGGTCCGAGATGGTATGTATTTCGAGCTCTTCGGCCAGAGCCCTGCGCATTCCTACGGCGTACGTGTTGTTGAATCCGAGTGCCGGTGTCATGCCGATGCCGAAATCATTAAGAACTTCGTTAAGGGAGGCATTGTCGGGCAGATCAACAGAGTAAAGAATCTCCTCAATAATGGTTCCGGTATATTCCGGATAAATATCGATGTCTCCCCGCAGCAGTGCATTCCAGAGTACTCGTGTTCCGCCCAATTCGCGCCGGTGTTCAGTCTGCAATCCCTGATCTCTTGCCAAAAGGGAGGCGATCTCTCCCAGAGTTACGTTTTCGGTAAACTTTTTCGAACCTACGGTAATGGATTGCGCCATTGTGATGTCCTTCGGAACGAACGACATCACAAGAAGCAGGCTGAAGATCGGATATACTCTCAAACCGTGGACCGCCTTTCCAATGGATTGCGCTGCGACTGGATGAAATGTGTGACGAAGGGGTCGGCCGGACGCTGCATCAGGTCTTCCGGTTCTCCATTCTGGATGATTCGCCCCTCGCGCATCAGGACAATGCGGTCTCCCAAAAACACGGCTTCGC
>JARRLM010000587.1:0-3231 GCA_037386985.1 Acidobacteriota bacterium
GCCGACTTGGGAGCGGATGTCGTTAAAGTTGAAAAACCTGGAGGCGACCCGGACAGACAAATCGGTCCATTTTACCAACAAACTCCCAACCGGGAAAGAAGCCTCTTCTGGTTCGCGTACAATGCGAACAAACGGGGCATAACATTGAACCTCGATTCCGGGGACGGACGGCGGATCCTCACGATGCTGGCGCGTGAAGCCGATTTTTTGATCGAATCGTTCCAGCCGGGATACATGGACGGATTGGGGCTGGGGTACGAAACACTCAATGAAATCAATTCGCATTTGATTTATACATCCATTTCTCCATTTGGACAAACCGGTCCCTATAGGGACTTTAAGGGTTCGGATCTCGTTGTTATGGCTATGAGCGGACTGATGTACATGACGGGGCATCCGGGAGAAGCGCCGTTGCGGATCAGTTTCCCCCAGTCGTTCCTGCTTGCCGCCGCTCATGCGGCTGCGGCAAGCATGATAGCCTATTTCCACCGGGAAACGACGGGCCGGGGGCAGCATGTCGATGTGTCCGCCCAGGAATGCGTTCTGTGGGAGACATCCAACGCAATACCGTCGTGGAAATTGAATAGAACTATTCTAAAGCGGGTGGGATCTTACATGTCCGGCCGATGGGCGGACATCAAACAGAAGTTGCTGTGGAAATGCAGGGATGGATACGTAGTGTTCTATATCATTAGCGGCGGCTTCGGCGTAAAAACCAACGGGGGTATCGTCGAATGGCTGCAGGAGGAGGGTCTGGCAACGGGGCTTTTAACCGATGTCGACTGGACCACTTTCGATATGTCCAGGCAGACGCAGGAAGTGCAGGATGAGATGGAAGCACCGATCGCAGAGTTGTTTTTAAGACACACAAAGGCCGAACTTTACAACGAAGCTTTAAAAAGGAAGATTATGCTTTGCCCCGTGTCCACGGCTCGGGACATTTGTGAAAATACGCAACTGCATGCCAGGAACTTCTGGGCTGAAGTGGACCATCCGGAAATTCCGGCCAGGATATCCTATCCGGGACCATTCGCCAGATTGTCTGAAACTCCTCTGGCGACAGCCGGGAGAGCTCCCTTGCCGGGAGAACACAACCTGGAGATTTATGAAAAGGAACTGGCTCTTTCCAAAAGGGATCTGGAGCTCCTGCATCAATCCGGAATTATTTAGGTATTTCGATCCGAACCAATGGGAGAAACTGAATTGGATAAAAAGGTCTTTGACGGAATCAATATTGTCGATTTCGGATGGGCTCTTGCCGGTCCGTTGAGCGTCAAGTACCTGGCGGACTATGGGGCGACCGTGGTCTGCATAGAATCGTTTCAGAGACCGGACCTTCTGCGGATTTCCGCTCCCTTCAAGGATGGAAAAGCGAATGTCGATCGCGCAGGTTTTTTCAGTTATTTTGCGGCCAATAAATACAGCATTAGCCTTGATCTCAACAAAAACTCCGCGAAAAAGATAGCGAAAAAACTGGTAGCCTGGGCGGATATCGTTGCCGACAGCCATAGACCCGGCGTTCTGGAGAAGTGGGGTATGGATTATGGCGAGCTGAGCAAAATCAAGCCTGAAATAATCATGATTCGCAGCTCCAACCAGGGATTAACAGGCCCCGCAGCATTGCAGCCGGGCCTGGGAAACCATATAAACGGCCTGGGAGGAATAGTCAATCTCATAGGGCTGCCGGATCAGGAGCCGATATCTCCGATGGTGGCCTATACGGACTATTGCGTCCCGCATTTTGCAGCCAGCGTCCTCGTAGGCGCGCTCGACTACCGGAGAAAAACCGGCAAAGGCCAGTTGATAGATCTGTCGCAGTTTGAAGCCGGTCTTCATCTTATTGCCCCGCTTCTGCTCGATTATTCCGCAAACGGCGTGGAGGCGAAGGCCAACGGCAACGCATGCGAACACGCTGCCCCGCATGGAGTTTTCCGCTGTAAAGGAGAGGATCGTTGGTGCGCGATCACTGTTTTTGAGGAAAACGAGTGGCAGGCTATGTGTAAAGTCATGGGATATCCGGAATGGACAAGAGAAAGTGATTTTTCAACCCTTTCCGAAAGGAAGAAGAACGAAGCAAGGCTGAACCAGCTCATAGAAGAATGGACATCTCTGTATTCTGCAGCGATCCGCAATTGGAGAGAAGGGGATTTTTCTGGAACGGAGATCATCGAGAGCTGGGACTGTTTTCCTATCTGGGCCAGCCGTCCAGATTGTCGGAGACACCCGCGAAACTTTATCGAAATGCCCCTTCTCTGGGCGAGCATAGCGAGTATATTTGCCTTGAAATTTTAGGGATGTCCAAAGACGAATATGATCTGTATTTTGCCGAGGGTGCGTTTGATCAATAAACAGTTCGGGTTAAGAAGAAACTGAGAGTACTTTCCGGTTGCGAAGGAAAGCGGCCTCCTATTACTGCTCTGCCGCCTATACCCGGACAAATCCAATGCGGAAAGGATCTGATTGATATGCCGTACAGGACTGTGAAATTGACGGTGTGCAACCCCAGGGGAGGATCGAAAACTCTACCCGTGGTTTCTCCTTCTCCTCGTCTGCATAGCCTGAATGGAAAAAAGATCGGAGTGCTGGTGTTCAGCTTGTGGGGGCTGGCGGAAACGGTCCTCCCGCAGCTTAAAGATGCGTTGAGAAAACAGGTCGGCCGCATCGAATTTCGCGAGTGGTCCGCCTTGATGCCTGTTGAGTCCAGAGACGCAAGACTGAAAGAAATTGCCGAATACAGCGACGGTATTATTGTACTTCTTGCTTTTACGGGAACCAGTTCGGCAAGAACTATGAGGGATGCGGTGCATCTGGAGAAAATGGGCAAGCCTGTCGCTTTCATGGTTACAAGGCCATTCCAGGCAAACGCCCGATTTATAGCCAGACGCGAGGGTCTTTCGGATATGTCCGTGATATCGGTGCCTGTGGATTCCCTGCCGCTTGCAGATGAAATCATGGAATTGAAACTGGGCGAGAAAGCCGCCGATGATGTCATCAAAGCTCTGACACTCTGGAAACCTCAACCCGAAGAGAGATCCGAAACCGCCGAGAAAACACTTGTTTTCAGTGGAGCGGATCACGAAAAGGCCAGGGAAAGCATGGAAAAATATTTTCTTCAGAACGGCTGGAGTGACGGTCTTCCCCTGGTGCCTCCCACTCCGGATGCTGTGAGCTCTATGCTTGAAGGTTCGGGATTTCCTTCCGACCATGTAGTCGGAACGGTGGAGCCCGGAG
>JARRLM010000588.1:0-2984 GCA_037386985.1 Acidobacteriota bacterium
GGCGATTGTACAAACCGGTCAGATAATCATGGACCGCCAGATATTCGAGTCGTCCCACCATTTCCCTGCGCTCAGAAATGTCCTGAAACTGCATGATTAGATTGAGCGCCCGACCCTCCTCATTGCGGACGAGCGAGACGGTTATCATCATCCAGACAAATTGGCCCCAGGCGTGAAGGCAGCGCTTCTCGACCTGGTAGCTGGAGATTTCCCCGTCGAGCAACTGCCGAAACAATGGTACATCGAGATCGATGTCGTCGTGATGGGTGAGAGACCGCAAAGATGTTGCCTTCAGCTCGCTCTCAGTATGGCCTGTAATGCGGCAAAGTGCGCTGTTAATGTGCAGCTAGCGGCCATTCATGTCCATGAGCGCCATGCCTATTGGCGTATTACTGAATGCGCTCTCAAAATGCACGCACTCCCGTCCCGAACTATGCGCTAAGTCCCGCCTGTATCTATCGAGATGCACACGCCCGGCGTCTTTCAGTAGCGTCTGAGGCGTGCGAATTTCAGCGAGATTCTTTCTTGTTTCCATGCCCTTTAACCTCATCTTCAATGCATCCACAACGTTTTGGCCTGAATGCTGTATCCGTCCCAACATTGTGTCGCTAAACGGCAACGGCTGAATTGGAGTGCCGCGAGTAAATACGTGACAATATTATATTAAGCAAAAATCACCTGTCTGTTCACAATTGCGCAATCCTGTGTTTAATATCGCTCATCAGCTAATGGACAAAGCATCCCGATCCGTATCGGCGGCCAGGCCCATTCCCGACGGTTCATTGAGATCAATTTCCCATACATCCGGCGCGAGCAATTTTGAACACAGGAGTGAGCAGAAGTGAACTGCCATGAAGATTTGCTCGAGGAATAATAAATGGGAAGTTTCGTCTTTTTCGCATGAGTGATCAATGCCATGAGACTATATCTGATCAATCCATCCAATCCGCTTGTGAGCATCCTCAAGACCAGGGAAAGTCGCTGGAACCGCTACCGCGTTTGGAAACCGCTCAGCCTAATGGTTCTCGCGGGCCTGACTCCCCCGGACTGGGAGATTACGATTGTAGACGAGAATCTTGGCATACCTGACTATCCAGCCATGCATCGGCCCGATCTGGTGGGCATTACGGCCTTCACCTCGCAAGCAAACCGCGCCTATGAAATAGCCGGCTACTTCCGCCGCCTGGGCGTACCTGTCGTAATGGGCGGCATCCACGCGACCATGTGCCTGGACGAGGTAATGGAGTACGTAGATTCCATCATAACGGGAGAAGCTGAAGGCGTCTGGCTGCAGGTCCTGGAGGACGCCCGGTCGGGCGACCTGAAGCGCCGGTATAACGGAGGGCTGGCGAATATAAATGATGTTCCGCTCGCCCGCCATGATCTGCTGTCCGGAGACTATGCCTTTGGGTCTATTCAGACAACACGCGGGTGTCCTTTGAACTGCAGCTTTTGCAGCGTAACTGCATTCAACGGGGCCCGCTACCGGCAGCGACCCATTCCGGATGTTGTACGGGAATTCCAGGAGATCCGGGAAAAACGCGTGTTGGTGGTGGATGACAACCTTATCGGCACGCGCAAAGAACATATAGTACACGCCAAGGACCTGTTCCGCGCCATGGCGAGAGCAAACCTTCAAAAGGAATGGGTCGGCCAGGCCACCATAAACTTTGCCGATGACGAGGAACTCCTTAGGCTGGCTGCAAATGCCGGATGTCGGGGCGTCTTCATCGGCTTTGAATCCCTTGCGGCGGAAGGGCTTCGGGAAGTCGGCAAGAAATTCAACCTTTCAAAGGACCGTGATATCCGCGCTTCCGTGAGACGCATACAACGACACAACATAATAGTCGTGGGATCCTTCATTATGGGGTTGGACGCAGACGAACCAGGCGTTGGAGAACGTATCGCCGACATGGCCGGCAGGTACGGCATGGATATTCTTAATGTCCTGTTTCTGACGCCCCTTCCCGGCACGCGCTTGTGGGACCGGATGTAGGAGGATGGCCGCATCGCTCTCAATACTTTTCCGGAAGACTGGAAATACTACACACTGACCCACCCTGTGGCCCGGTACAGAAATTTGTCTCTGGATGCCGCCATTCGGGAAATGATCGGAAGACTGGAAATACTACACACTGACCCACCCTGTGGCCCGGTACAGAAATTTGTCTCTGGATGCCGCCATTCGGGAAATGATCTCCTGCAATCGAAGCTTCTATTCCATACCGCATATTCTGCGGAGACTATGCGGCAACGCATGGCTGGGTCGCGCGCCATTAATCAGCCTTGTGGGGAATTTTTCCTACCGGAGCAACATCCGTGTGGACAAAGAGGCATACGCGGACTTCAAGAATCAGCGAGGCTATTGTTTCAACGAGCAGGTTGCGCGTATCAAAATCCCGGCGCCGGGAAGGCGCGAAAAAGCTGAAGGCTGTCCCCGACATTAGTCAGCGGACAAAGCGACCGAATCTTCGGCACTAACAAGAAATGACCCAGGTGTGCACACCATAATGGATCAATTTTGGTTAGAGCCGAAGGCCTAACCCGCAATTCTCACCAATAAAGTAGAAAAGGCTGTTTCCATATGGCATAAAGAGTTTATCTAGAACAATTTGTGCCACATCCAGGAGACAGCCTTATGAAAACACAGTGTAATCCATTCCAGCTTGAATTTCACGCATTAGGTCAACGAAAAGTGATGAGCAAATTCGATGGAGGAAATATCACCTCCGATGCCGGCGGTCTGCTTTTGCGAGAAACTGAAAAGCGAACTCTCACAGCGTGTCTACGGATTGGCCTTGGGATATGAGGATCTAAATGATCACGATGAATTAAGGAAAAGCAATGGCGGGCAAAAGCACTTTGAACCGATTGGAACTTACTCCTGCGCAACCCACAGAGACTGAGAAGCGATACAAGAAAATCATAATGAAGCAGGAGCAGATCGATCGTTTATTCGTTGATGTTTTCATACAAGCACACGC